>JAQTNW010000005.1 GCA_028713655.1 Candidatus Methylacidiphilales bacterium
TGAAACGCGGGTGCGCGTCGAGCTTTTTGAAACAATCAAGCCGTAGGTCTGGCCCCGCAGCAACTCGGCATGAAACCGGCCCCGCTGCACTTTGAACTGCTTGGCGAGCCGGAATATCTCATAGGCTTCGTCCCGCGAAAAATCATGAACTCTTAAAAAGCTTCTCATAATGTCTTTTTGATTATCTCCAGAGCCTCTTCCAAATGCGCCTGCTCCACATTCAGCGGCGGAAGGAAGCGAAGCACATTACCCCCGGCAGGCACCAGAAGCAATCCCGCGGCGGCGAGTTTTCCGGCCGCCTGGATCGGGTCTCCGTCCAGCACCAGCCCGACAATGCCTCCCATGCCCCGCACAGCGATGATTCCATGTCTGCCCACCATCCGGCCAAGCGCGGCCTTCAAAAATTCACCCTGCTTCCAGATGTTTTGGTCGAGTTTCTTTTCCTCAACTTCATCCAGCACCGCATTGGCAACCGAACAGGCCAAAGGTGTGCCGCCAAAGGTTGTCGCGTGTGTGCCCGGCTGCAGAACATCGGCATGCGCCGCCGCGATCCATACCGCGCCGATCGGGAATCCGCCACCCAGGGATTTAGCCATGGAAATCCCGTCAGGCAGCCAGGGCTCCTTGACGCCCGCATCACCGAGGATCCGTTGAAAACTCTGGAACCGTCCGCTGCGGAAATAACCGCACTGGACGGCGTCCATAAGCAGGAGCAATCCGCGCTCGCGAGTTAATTTCCTGAGACCCAGCAAATACTCCGGTGTTGCGGCGGTGACCCCGCCCTCGCCCTGGATGCCTTCGATCAATACGGCCGTTGTTTTATCCGTGATGGCGGCCTTCACAGCGGACAGATCATTGTAGGGCACATACTTGAATCCCGGCATTGTGGGTTCGAAGCCGATCTTTACCTTTTCCTGTCCGGTTGCGGCGATGCCCGCGAGGGTCCGTCCGTGAAACGAGTTCAGGGCGGTGATGATTTCATAGCGGCCTTTGTCGTGGCCGACCTTGCGGGCCAGCTTGTATTGGGCTTCATTGGCTTCCGCGCCGCTGTTGCAGAAAAACATCTTCCCCGGGCCGACCAGGCCCACGAGGCGCGCGGCGAGCACACCCTGCTGTTCGTTGTAATAAAGATTTGAGGTATGCACCAACTGGGACGCCTGCTTCGCCAATGTTTCGGCAATCCGGGGATGCGCGTGGCCCAGTGAATTGACCGCAATGCCGCCCCCCATGTCCAGATAGCGTTTGCCGTCGGCATCCCAGACATACATGCCCTGGCCATGCGAAAGCACCAAGGTCTGCTTGTAGGTCGGCACAACATATCCGGCATAGAGGTTCCGCACCGCTTCGGCGCGGCTTTGCGCCTCCGTCCGCTCCGCTCCCAAAATATGTTCGATCTTTGACATGTTTCTGTTCCAGCAAGACAGCACCACAGGCGCCCATTCGCCCGGCAATGCCTTATTTTAAAATAATTTCCGTGCCGATGCCCTTGTCGGTAAAAAGTTCCAGCAGCAGCGCATGCGGAATGCGTCCATCAATCAAGTGCACCTTTTCAACGCCCAAATGCAAGGCCTTCAGGCAGGAATTCACCTTGGGGAGCATTCCACCGTCGATAATGCCTTCCTTTTTCAAATCCTCCACATCCGATTCCGTAATCGTTGGGATACGGGTTGAAGCATCTGCCGGATCGCGCAAAACACCATTCACGTCCGACAGGTAAATGATCTTTTCCGCTTCAAGCGCGATGGCCATCTCGGCGGCGGCGATGTCGGCGTTGATGTTATACACCTGCCGGGATTCATCCTGCCCAATAGGTGAAATCACCGGCACAATTTCCTGCTGGATGCATTCCAACACCTTCGGCACCTGGCACCCGGTCACATCCCCGACAAAACCAAGATCCACGTTTTCGCCCTTGTGTTCAAAGGGCGGCGACTTCCGCGCGCGAAACACATCGGCCCCTGAAAACGACCGGGCCTTGCCTCCCAGCTCATTAAGCTTCGCGACGATGCCCGGGTTGATTCCGGTATCGAGGACTTCGGACACAATCTGTACCGATGCCAAATCGGTCACACGCAATCCGGCAATGAACCGCGCCTCCAGCCCCTGTTCCTTCATCCGCCGCGTGATGGCCTTGCCTCCGCCGTGCACAACGACCGGATTGATGCCAACCGCTTCGAGAAAGACAATGTCGCGCAAAACCAGCGACACGAGCTCAGGGTCTTCCATGGCGCTGCCTCCGTATTTGATGACGATGGTATGCCCGCGGAATTTTTGCAGGTAGGGGAGGGCTTCGACAACCACATCGGCCCGCCGGATCTCGGCGGCAAAAGCTGTATCCAAATGAGTGCTCATTCGCCTTTGTTTAAGGAAACATATTCCTCTGTCAAATCATTCACCAACAACCAATAGGACCCCTTGCCAAGATGCAGATCAATGTAGAGGGCAAAACTCGGCTTGCTGGCTACTTTTTTCAGCCGCGCACGCGGCGTCGCCGCAGCCAGGCCGCCTTTCACCGCGAGCAATCCATTGTAATAAATATCCACCAGTTCCTCACGGAGTTTCACCCCGCTATAACCGAGGACATCCATCAACCTCCCCCAATTGGGATCATTCCCGCACCAGGAACATTTCACCAGAGGCGACCGGGCAATGGCTTCGGCGGCCTTCCGCGCATCGGCGTCGTTGTTTGCGCCCTGGACGGCAAGCTCGACGACCTTTGTAATCCCCTCGCCATCCTCGATGATCAAACGGGCCAGTGCGGACAAAACCTTGTTTAGGGCCTCCTGAAATTTTGAAAATTCCGGATGGGTACGCCCGATGGGCTCCGCCATCGCCATGCCGTTGCTCAATAAAATAACGGTGTCGTTCGTGCTTGTGTCGCCATCGACGGAAATCCTGTTGAAAGACTGCTCGACGGCGTCCGCCAGAGCGTGCCGGAGCGCCTTTAATTCGACCGCCGCATCGGTTGTGACGCAACAAAGCATGGTCGCCATGTTGGGATGGATCATTCCAGCGCCCTTGGCCATGCCGCCGATCACGACCTCGCGCCCATCGATCATGATCTTGACGGCGCATTCCTTCGCATACGTGTCCGTTGTCATGATGGCCTTGGCCGCCACCCGCCCGCCCTGATGGCTGAGTTTTTTGACAAGCTTGCCGATTCCCTTTGTAATTTTGGGCATGGGAAGCGGAATTCCTATCCTTCCTGTAGAGCAAACAAGGACTTCCTGCCGCCGACATCCGAGCCTTTTGGCGGTTTCGGCCGAGCTGGCCTTGGCGTCCTTGATTCCCCGGACGCCGGTGCAGGCGTTGGCATTGCCGCTGTTGAAAATGACGGACCGGACCTTGCCCCGCTTGACGTGCTCCATACTCAGCTTGACGGGCGCCGCTTTGACCTGGTTGGTGGTAAAAGTTGCTGCAACAGCTGCGGGGCACTCGGACACAACCAGCGCCATGTCCTTTTTTGAGTCGGACTTGATCCCCGCGGCGACGCCAGAGGCCACAAATCCGCGCGCGGAAGTCACGCCGCCGTTCTTGATCCATTTCGTTTCCATAAAATCCTTACACAAGCCCCGTTGCCTCGTTGAATCCAAAACGCACATTGAATGCCTGCAACGCCTGCAGGGCTGCTCCCTTGCCGAGATTGTCCAATGCGCTGAAGCAGAACAACCGGTTTGTCCGGGGATCGCAACGCACCGCCACCTCGCAGGCGTTTGTATGCATCACCCGCCTGGTTTCCGGCAGTTGGTCCGAGGGAAGTACGGGAACGAAACGTTCACCCGCATAATCGGTTTCATAAATCTTCTGCGCCTGCTCCTGCGTCAACGGGGCCGTCAGCGTCGCGCAGCATGTGGTCAACATGCCCCGCACCACGGGAACAAGATGCGGTGTGAAGGAAAGAGTGACCGCCCCGCCCGCCACACATGAAAGTTCCTGCTCGATTTCCGGAATATGCCGGTGCCTGGGGACGCTGTAGGGCGCGAGGTTTTCATCCCGTTCGCAAAATGAATAGAGCGTGTCGGCCTTTTTTCCGGCGCCGGAAATGCCTGACAAAGAGTTGACGATAATAGTCTCATGCCGGACGAGCTTGTGCCGCAGGGCCGGGGCGAGCGCCAGGATCGCGCTGGTCGGATAACATCCGGGGCAGGCAATCAGCCGCGCCTGTTTCAGTTTCTCCCGGTAAAGCTCGGGCAGGCCGTACACAGACTCCTGCAATAAGGCAGGGGCCGGGTGCGCAGCCTTGTAATATTCCTGGTAAAGGGCCGTGCTCTTCAGCCTGAAGTCCGCGCTCAAATCCAGGACTGTCTTCCCTGCTTTCAGCAGCGGTACGGCATATTCCGCCGCCACTCCGTGCGGCAGCGCCAGAAAGAACACATCGGCGCAGGCGGCCACAGCGTCGGGCGCCAGATTTTGAAAAACCAGATCCGTGGGAGGGGCGGAAGGCCCCAGCACGCGGGCCAGGGGCTGCCCGGCCTGCTGCCTGGATGTGATCGCCGTTATTGAAATGTTAGGATGCCGCAACAAGGCGCGCAGAAGCTCCTCTCCCGTGTAACCGGAGGCGCCGATCACCGCAACTTTCTGGCTGCCGGACATAAGAAGAAAAACATGCAGGAACTCAGCCCGCTTAGCAAGACTGCGCTGACGCCAACACGCGGGATCGGTGAATGATTGTTTGGAGCATAAACAAAAAAAGCGTCCCGGATGAACGGGACGCTTTTTGAAAACGTTTCGCAATCAACGCTTGGAGAACTGGAAGCGTTTGCGGGCGCCCGGCTGGCCTGACTTTTTACGCTCTTTCATGCGCGAATCGCGGGTCAACAAACCTTTGGCCTTGAGCGTGGGGCGCAACGCGGTGTCCACCTGGATCAGCGCCCGTGAAATTGCGAGGCTGGAAGCCCCGGCCTGGCCCTGAAGTCCGCCGCCTGCGGCGCGGATCTGGACATCAAATTTTTTCTGGTTTTCGGTGAGGATCAGGGGCTGCAACGCCTGCAAGCGCTGTCCCGCCGTGCGAAAATACTCTTCAAAGGGCAGGCCATTCACAGTGATGGTGCCTTTGCCGGACTTGAGATTGACCCGGACTACCGATGTCTTGCGGCGGCCAACTGCGTTAATGATTGAAGTGTCTGCCATATATGTAGATATAGAAAAAGGTTGAATATTAACGGACAGTGATTGCCTTGGGTAGCTGGGCTTCATGCGGGTGCTCGGCGCCCGCGTAAATGTGAAGCTTTTTCAGGACGGTGCGGCCAAGACGGTTGTGCGGCACCATGCCCTTCACAGCGCGCTCGATAATCAATTCGGGGCGGCGACGGCGCAAATCCTTGGCAAGTTCGTTCTTCTGACCGCCAATGAAGGCCGAATAGGTGCTGTACACCTTCTGGTCTTCCTTTTTGCCGGTAAAGACCGCCTTGCCCGCGTTGATTACAATGACATGGTCGCCCGTGTCCACATGCGGGGTGAAAATAGCCTTGGTCTTGCCGCGCAACAGGTTTGCTGCTTTCTCCGCGACACGGCCTATGACTTGGTTTTGTGCGTCAATCACAAACCATTTGCGTTCAAGGGACTCTGCTTTAGCCGAAAAGGTCTTCATAAAAAGGAACGTAGAACTTATTTTCCATAACCCACTCTGTCAACGCTTTTTGTTGTCAGAATGAAAAATTCTTTTACACTGGATGATCCAGTTTGGCAGTTGCATGACGGACCCAGGAGCCCGCCACGCAGAAACAAGCCGGAAAACTGAAGCAGTACTACACAGCGAAAACCTATGAAAAAGGCAAAGACGAAAACGACGGCATCCACCTCATCCAAACGGGCGCTTGGCTCGGTTATGAATGGCGCTGAAGTCCTCGTCGCCGCTCTTGAGCGTGAAGGCGTGGATACTATTTTCGCCTACCCCGGCGGTGCCAGCATGATGTTCCACCAGGCGCTCACACGGTCCAAGAAAATCCGCACCATCCTGCCCAGGCACGAACAAGGCGGCGGTTTCATGGCCGAAGGATATGCCCGCGCCACCGGCAAGGCCGGCGTGTGCATGGCCACTTCCGGCCCTGGCGCGACCAACCTCGTGACCTGCGTGGCCGATGCCTTCATGGATTCCATTCCGCTCATCGCCATCACCGGCCAGGTGGCCCGCCCCATGATCGGCAAGGGCGCCTTCCAGGAAACCGATGTGTTCGGCGTGGCCGTGCCGATTGTGAAGCACAGCTACCTTGTGATGGATGTGAACGACATCCCGCGCGTGGTGAAGGAAGCTTTTAAAATTGCCACCACCGGACGCCCCGGCCCGGTGTGGATCGATGTGCCCAAGGACGTTCAAGCCTCCACCACCCAGCCCGTTTTTCCGGATCATGTGGAATTGCGCGGCCTCGGAGAGCCTCCCAAGGCCGATGACCTGGCCTTGCACGAAATTCTCGGACTGATCGAAAAATCAGAGCGTCCCATGCTTTATGTGGGCGGCGGCATCATCTCGTCCGATGCCACAGCCGAACTCCTCAAGTTCGCGGAAGCCACGGACATTCCCGTGACCACAACCCTGATGGGAATCGGTTGTTTCCCGGAAACCCATCCCCTGTCCTGCAAATGGCTCGGGATGCATGGCTCGGTTTACGCCAATTATGCGGTGGATGAATGCGACCTGCTCCTGGCCCTCGGCGTGCGTTTTGACGACCGCGTGACCGGCAAGGTGAGCGAGTTCGCCAAGAAAGCCACCATCGTGCATGTGGAAGTGGACAATGCCGAGATCAACAAAAACAAGACGGTGAATCTGCCCATTCTCAGCGATGTGAAATACGCGCTGAAACGGTTGAACCAGATCATTCAAAAGGAAAACCGCAAGCGGAAGAGATTTCCGGCCTGGCGCCAGAAAATAAACGACTGGAAACGCAAGTATCCCCTCCACTACAACGAAGTGCCCGGCCAGATTCTGCCGCAACGCGTGATCGAGGAAGTGTACAACCTCACCAAGGGCGAGGCCATCATCTCCGTGGGCGTGGGCCAGCACCAGATGTGGGCGGGACAATTTTACGACTTCGCCAAGCCCCGAAGCTTCCTGAGTTCCTCGGGACTCGGCTCAATGGGCTTCGGTTACCCCGCCGCGCTTGGCGCCAAGGTGGCGCTGCCCCATCGCCAGGTGATAGACATTGATGGCGACGGCAGTTTCGTGATGAATATCCAGGAACTGGCCACCGCCACCGCCGAAAACATCCCGGCCAAGATCATCATCATCAACAACCAGCACCTCGGCATGGTGGTGCAATGGGAAGACCGTTTCTTTGACAGCAACCGCGGGCATACCTACCTCGGCTTGCCGCACCGTCGCGAGGAAATGTATCCGAACTTCGTGAAAATTTGCGAAGGGTTCGGCGTGCCGGCGGAGCAAGTGGCCAGGCCGGAAGACCTCATTCCAGCGCTCAAGCGCATGCTGGCGGCCAAAACCCCTTACCTGCTTGATGTGCTCGTGCCCTACACCGAGCATGTGCTGCCAATGATTCCAGCCGGACGCACGGTAAAGGAGATCATCATCGAACCGATGGTGAAAGGCTCAACCCGGATCCACGGGGAAATTCCCGGTTGAACTCGGCGGTTGCCAGAAAATCAGCCAAGCTGCTCCCTATACAGGTCAGAGGCAACTTGCTATACTTCGCGGGTGAACCCCCGGCATGCGTCATGAGGAAACGCCTCATTACCTCAATATGCATCTGAAGAGGCACTCCGACTTGTGGCGTGCTGCAGAAAGCTTGGGTATCCATGCTTGCCATCACGTTTTTTTGGATATAACTCAAGTATAGGCCCATTTCAAACGACATACCCATGAAAGCCCAGACCCTCCAAAAGATCCTGCCCGCCAGCGCACTGCTCATATCGATTCTGATTCATCTGTGCATTTTCGTGGCCATCAGCGGGATCATCGTAATTGTAGCCTATGCTCCCCCGCAAGCCTTTGAGTCCGACAACATTCAGCCCAGCAGTGGCCCGACGGACCAACCGCCGGAGGCGATTCCAGAGCAGCAACCGGATCCGATGGCCACTACGCCGGATACCCCGCCAGACCCAACTCCCCAAACTCAAGTTGCCAACGTCAATACAGATGTCATCACATCCTCCAACCCATCCCAGGAATTTCAAATCGCAGCACCCCCCATCGGGGCCATCGCAACCAACAACCCTGAAAAAAGCAGCTCCGCCAATATTATTAGAAAAATCTCATTGGCGCCCACCATGTCGGCACGCAGCGGCGAGCAACGGGCCGAAGCCATGTCAAGATCCGGCGGCAAGGAGGCAAGCGAACAAGCGGTGCTGAACGCATTGCGCTGGTTGCAAAAAGTACAGAATCCAAATGGGACCTGGGGTGAAAGGTGGCCAGGCGCAATGACAGGCCTGGCAACCTTGTGTTACCTCGGACACGGTGAAACACCCATGACTTCCAGGGAATTTGGGAGTACAGTGGAAAAGGCCATCAACGCCCTACTGGATGCCGGCGCCAAGAATGAAGGAAACATGACACTTCGTGGGAAAGACTTCGGAGACAATGAGAGTACCTATGAGCATGCCATAGCCACCTATGCGCTCTGCGAAGCTTATACCATGACCAAGGACGAACGTCTTGCGCCCGTGGTCACAAAGGCCGTTGGCTACATCCTGAAAGGCCAGGGACCCGATGGCGGCTGGGTGTATCGTTATACAAAAGCCGTACCCAGCGATACCTCCGTAAGCGGCTGGCAAATCCAGGCACTGAAAGCCGCAAAACTGACAGGGCTGCCAATTGATGGCATCCCCGATGCCCTGGACAAGGCCATGAAAAATCTGGATCGCGTGTATAACCCCAAGACTGGAGCCTATGGATACCATGTGCCGACGGATCGCGCTTACTCACTTACCGGCGTAGGCGTCCTGTGCAAAGTATTCTGGCAGGAGAACATCGACGGCAGCATTCGCCAGTCGATAAAAGAAATTATGGCCGGGCCGCCTGTAAAATACGACCTGCCTACCTGCAATTTATACGCGTGGTATTATCATACACAGGCCTGTTTCATGGTCGGTGGCGGCGCTTGGGCAAAATGGAACAGAATGTTCCAGGACGAAATCGACAGAAGCCAGGATGCGGACGGGAGCTGGCCTCCAAATCCTAAAAGCAAGGAAGGGCTGACCACGGCCGATACCGTGGATGGCTCGCTTTACCGCACCTGTCTTTGCACGTTGATGCTGGAAGTCTATTATCGCTATTTGCCCACGGGCAAACTAAGCGGCGAAGTAAAAGAAGACCCGGAGTAGGGCGTAACGAGCCCGGAGGACGGCGCAATCTGTCACTTGCAGGCTTCTCGAATTTGTTCCAACTCCTCCCAACGCTGATAGCCCGTTGAAATGCGCACCTGCAACGCGGCCAGCTCTGCCTCCAACAACTTCGCTTTCCCGCCTCCGTCCTTATACAATTCCGGATCACAGAGCCTTTTTTGCAACTCTCCCAGCTCCGTTTCCAGCTTTTCCAGCAGCCCCGGGATTTCTTCCAATTCGCGCTGTTCGCGATTGCTAAACTTCCTGGGCTTGACCGGTTGCGTAGGTTCCTTCTTTGTTTCCACCCTGGTCCTGGCTGCCGCTGTTCCCGGCCTTTTTGCCGCCTGACTCTGTTTCAGCCAGTCGGCGTAGCCCCCATTATATTCAACGAAACAGCCAGGCCCCTCGTACACCAGTATGCTTGCCACGACATTGTCCAGAAAATCGCGGTCGTGCGAAACCAGCAGCAGTGTGCCGTTGTATTCGACTAGCAAGTCCTCAAGCAATTCCAGGCTTTCCGAATCCAGATCATTGGTTGGTTCGTCCAGGATCAGCACATTGGTCGGTTGCAGAAACAACCGTGCCAGCATCACACGATTGCGCTCACCGCCTGACAACACCTTCGCAGGCATGCGTGCCCGTTCCGGCTCAAATAAAAAGTCCTGCATGTAACTCAAGGCATGGCGCGTCTTGCCCTGAAATGTCACCGACTCAGCCTGGCCCACGACGTTTTGTGCGACGCTTTTGCTTTCATCAATGGTTCCCCGCATCTGATCCAGATACACAACCTGGAGCCTTGTCCCCAATTTGACCGCTCCCGAATCCGGTTTGAGATTGCCGAGCAAAAGTTTGATCAGCGTGGTTTTGCCACAGCCATTCGGCCCAATGATGCCGATCTTGTCCCCGCGCCAAACGGTGGTGGTCAAACCATCCACCACGGGTGTTGTGTCATAGGCAAACGTCACGGCATCGGCCTCAATGACCTTTTGCCCCGACTGGGAGCCTTCCTGGATTTCCATCTTTGCCGTCCCGATCCGCTCTCGGCGCTGCTTGCGCTCAGACCTCATCTGTTCGAGAGCGCGTACACGGCCTTCGTTCCGGGTGCGCCTCGCCTTGACGCCCTGCCGGAGCCAGGCTTCCTCTTGGGCCAGTTTTTTGTCGAAGAGCGCCCTTTGCTTTTCCTCTGCCTCCAATGTGGCCGCTTTGCGTTGTAAAAAGTCGTCGTAGGAACAGTTCCAACTGCTGAGATGTCCGCGGTCGAGCTCGACAATGCGCGTGGCCAGTTTGCGCAGGAAACTGCGGTCGTGCGTGACAAAAAACAGGGTCGGCTTGTGTTCCAAAATCCATTGTTCAAGCCAGAGTATGGATTCAATGTCGAGATGGTTGGTGGGCTCATCCAGCAACAACACATCAGGCTTTCCGGCCAGCGCCCGTGCCAGCAGTACCCGCCGTTTGAGTCCCCCGGACAATCCTTCAAAATCGGCGGATACCGGCAACGACATTTCCTCGGCCAGCGCATCGAGTCGCACATGGGTTTCCCATTCCTCCTCATGCCGTTCCGGGCTCAGGCCGGACTCAATGACCTGCATGACTGTGCCGGAGATATTTTCGGGGATTTCCTGGGTCAGGCGCGTGAACACGAAACCGGGCGGATGGGCAATCTCGCCCGAATTCGGGCTTTCCTCGCCTGCGATCAGGCGCATGAGGCTGGTTTTGCCGGCGCCGTTGCGCCCCAGGAGGCAGACACGCTCACCGGCATCGACCTGCAGATCCACCGCGTCAAGGAGCGGAACCGCGCCATAGCGGAGCGTGACTTCTTTGAATTGAAATTGCGGCATGGCGGCGAGTCTGGAGATCCAAGGGCCGCAGAGGAAGGCCAAAACTTACTGAGAGTTGTACTAACGGTTAATCTTGGTACAGTCCTTGCAGCAGGGGCAAGGGAAAAAAATACATAAGACCAAGCGTCAGGAAAGACAGGAAAGGCGGCGCTTGGAAGGCTGCCTATTATTGGATCAAGGTCACAGCCGGGCGGAAGTGGCTCGCAAGCTCAAGGCCAGTTGCAGCGGCAACTTGTAAATGGAACCAGCGACGGCAAAAGGGCACAGTCCAAGCCCAATCCTTCTGGAAGCAACCAGGTCTCTCCTGACCATAATAGGTTAACTACTTATGGGAAAGTTAGTAAGTTTTAGGAATTCGGCAGCCAAAATCCTCCTCAACGCTCTCCGCAATCTTTTTGTAAAAGAGTCCTCTTGGGTTGTTCATTATATGGCTTTGCAACCTCACAATTCCGCAAGGCGGGCCTCGCCCTTGCTTTGAATCAACACCTTGAAAAGGCTCCCCATCATCTCGGTATGCATCAACGTTTTAAAATGGCGCAGTTGTTGGCCCAGCCCCGGTTCATTGGGGTTCTGCTTCATGCCCTTTTCGATTTCCCGCAAAAAGCCCAGCCTGCCGAGTTCGATCAAAAAGTGGTGCTGGTCAGAGTAACGCAACGTTTTCAGCCCTTGGGCTTCCCCTTCCTCCTTCAAAAGGCTGAAATTGACGTTCGAAGTCAAATCCTGCGCGCCGGGCAGCGACAGCACATCCTCAAACTGCCGGTGCTTGGAATAAGCGCGCAAGGTCCCCTGGGGCCGCTCTGGCTTATATAAATCTTCCGCAAGGCCCCCATAATCGATTATCACAACAACCCCCTGCCCCAAAGTCCGCGCCACCTGCCGCATCCACTCTGCCGCCTCAATATGGATTTCCGCAACATACCCTTCGATCTGCGGCAGTTTCCACCGAATAATTTCACTTTGCAGGGATTCATTGCACGCCGCCTCCACCCAAACAAAGCGCTGAAGGTCCCCATCCCATCCCACAAGTCGTTCCTTCCAATCCTTGCCACGGAAGCAGACGCAATCCACAGGAAAACTGTCGATCAATTCATTGCTGAAAAAAACTCCGTTCAGCGAAGCATCCGGAATTTCATCCAAACCGCCATGCCAGACAATTTTACCATCAGCGGCGTACGGTTCGATTGCTTTTTCCTGCTTGCGGCGCAAGCCTGGCAATGGTTCTATCAAAATATAGGTGCATGCCGAGAAAGCCTCCGGATGCCGTTGGGTAAGCGTGTCAAGAATGTCCCGGCAAAGTTGTCCGTTGTGGCCCCCCTGCTCCACCAACTGCCAGGACGACGGCCTGCCCATCGACTCCCAGATTGTCGCAAACCCATCCGCAAGCAAACGGCCAAAAAGAGGTCCGGTTGAAACACTGGTAAAAAAATCACCTCTACGGCCCAGAGCGGCTGTGCCCGAAGCATAGTAGCCCAGCTCCGGTTCGTACAGGCACAGGCGCATGAAGCTGGAAAAACGGATCGCGCCGGATTTTTGGATGCGAGCGCGGATACATTCGCCCAATGGCTCCGGATTTTCAGGCATGGGCATGCAGGCTAAGCCCCCCTGCGGGTCGGGTCAGCGTTTGTTCCAGTCAAACACGCCTTTTTTATAGGCGTAAAGATGGCCAACTTCCAGGAGAAGCACAAACGCAACCATCGCCTCCAAGACAGACCAGCCCAGGGATTTGACCAGATCGCGGAAACAAACCGCCCACGGGTACATAAAAATCACTTCGATGTCGAAAAGGATGAAAATCATGGCGACCAGGTAGAACTTGACCGAAAAGCGGGGCTGGATGGCTCCTAGGGTGTCTTTCCCGCACTCGTAGGCAACGTCCTTGCCCTTCTGGGCGCGCCCGCGTTTCCCTAGTATGATGGAGGTGGCCACCCCGCCGAGGGCAATCGTCAACGCCACAACCAACTGAAACAAGACCGGTAGATAATTTCGAATCACAACCATCAGTTTATTAGATGCCTGCAATGCCATGACAAGGCTAATTTGCAGGGCTATTGGTCGGCTGTTTTAGCCGTATCATTATTAGAACTTTTGCGCTCGGCGTTTTGGCAGGAGTTATTCTAATTAACCCCGGTTAAATTTTAACTTTTGCTTGGAACCTGCGCAAAACCCTCACATGTTGCAAAACCTATAAAAGCGTCACTAACAAACATTTATTGAAATAAATGGCTTCATTTACTGGACAAGCTCCGGAGTTGGACCTAATGTGGTCATAAGTACTTCCATCCACTCTCGAAGTGCTTAACCAACAAAATATAACTAATTATGGCTAAATCCACCAAGAAAAAATCCGCTCGCCGCAAAGGCGCGCGCTATCCGGGAGTCAGCCGGATTGATCAACCCGAAAAACACAACCACGGTTTCTATGTGCGCCTGACCCGCAATGGAAAACGTTTCGCCAAGTTCTTTTCCGACCTCGGCTACGGCAGCAAGGAAAAGGCACTCTCATCCGCCCGCAGATACTATGCGGAGCTTGAGAAAAAGAACCCCCCGATGTCCCGCAAGGCTTTTGCTCAGATCGAGCGCCGGGCCAGCAAAACAGGCATCGTCGGTGTCAGCAAAATCACCAAGATCGTGAAAGGCCGCGCTTATAAATTCTGGCAGGCCACTTGGAGCCCCGTTGCAGGCCAAGTCAGGAAACAGGCGTTCTCCATCAAGAAATATGGTGAAGGAAAAGCCAAGGAACTGGCAATCAAGGCCCGCAAAAAGGGCTTGAGCAGCATGAAGGATTAATCGATCGCACTCCTCGATAACTTATTAAGTCTTAAAAGCCGGCCGGGATCATCCCGGCCGGCTTTTTCAACACGAACGGAGGATCTAGGGTTTTCGGAAGGAAAACATCATTTCGGAACGATTGCGGTCCGCCAGTTCCTGGAGGCGACGCAAGGCATCCCTGCCCGCCTCGTCCAACAAACCCGAGTTCACTACTTTTTCACGGGCCGTGCGCTCAAATTCGTTCAACGCCTGCTGGCGGTCGGCGGGCTGGACGCGGTTCCAAAGTCCGTCTTCATCCTGAAACGTCAGTTGTCCTGTTTGTTCAATCGATAGAATCCGGACCGGAGGCAAATCCGCAATCACGGCGCCGGTTTGCGGATCCAGCCGGACGACGAACCTCTCCTTCAAATCAAACCCGGCCTTGCCTTCAAACATGCCTTCTATCGTAATGACCTTCTCACTGCCCAGCCAGCGATGCTTCCAGACATAGCGGTGAAGATACTGTTTCTTCATCACCGCAAATTCGGCAATCGGACAACTCTGCTCCTGGATCACTTTTTCGGAAATCCGGATCTCCGGTCGAAGGTTCAGGAGTTCGACAAACACATTTGCGGCGTTGCGAACGGAGGCGGCGCTGGCGCGCGATACGCCGTCGATCATCTCGCCTGGGGCTTCCGAGAGATGATGAAAGCAGGAACGAACTGCCAAGCTCGCGACCAGAATGCCCGCGGCCAGAATAATCGCGAGAATGGCAAAACGTTTCACAATTTCAAATCCGCATCGGTCACGGCGCCTTCGGAGGCGGAACTTACATGCGCGGCATATTTGGCCAGTACGCCACGTGTGTAGTTGGGCTTGGGCTGTTTCCAGGCTTTTTTGCGTTTTTTAATCTCTCCCGGAGCGACCAGCATCTGAATCTGGCGCTTCTCGGCGTCAATCACGATCGTGTCGCCATTCCTGACCAGCGCCAGCGGTCCGCCCAAATAGGCTTCTGGCGTGATGTGTCCCACCACGAACCCATGCGTTCCTCCGGAGAACCGTCCGTCGGTAATCAATGCCACGTCCTTGCCCAAGCCGCGTCCCATGATTGCCGACGTCGGCGACAACATTTCGCGCATTCCAGGCCCGCCTTTCGGCCCTTCGTAACGAATGACGATGACATCCCCCTTTTTGATTTTTCCTTCCAGGATGGCGGACATCGCCGCAATTTCGGATCCGTAAACCCTGGCCTTGCCTTTAAAAAGCAATCCTTCCTTGCCGCTGATTTTTGCCACGGCACCGCCGGGCGCCAGATTTCCGTGGAGAATAACCAGATGCCCGCTCTTTTTGATCGGATCGGAAAGCGGACGGATCACCGTCTGGCCCTCGGGATAGGGTTTCACATCCGCTAGATTCTGCGCGACAGTTTTGCCGGTGACGGTCATGCAGTCGCCGTGCAGCAGCCCGGCGTCCAGCAGTGTCTTCATCAAAGGAGTCAGGCCCCCGATGGCGACCAGTTCCGACATGAGATGTTTGCCTGAAGGCTTCAGGTCAGCCAATACCGGCACACGTTTCCCGATTCGCGTAAAATCTTCCAGGGCCAGCTTGACTTTGCAGGCATGTGCGATGGCCAGCAAATGCAGCACGGCATTGGTGGAGCCGCCCAGTGCCATTACAACGGTGATGGCATTTTCAAACGCCTTGCGCGTCATGATGTCCAGGGGTGTGATCCCCTTTTCGATCAGGTTCAGCACTGCGGCGCCGGCATTGTAACAGTCCGCCTTTTTGGCATCCGAGACGGCGTCCTGGGCCGAGCTGTTCGGCAGGCTCATGCCCATCGCTTCGATTGCGGAAGCCATGGTATTGGCCGTGTACATTCCACCACAGGATCCCGGGCCCGGGATGGCGCAGGCCTCGATTTTTCCGAGGTCTTCGCGCGTGATTTTATTGTTGGCGTATTCGCCGACCGCTTCAAACACGGACACGATGTCCACCGAACGGTTGTTAAAGCAACCTGGCAAAATGGTGCCGCCATAAACAAAGACCGAAGGCCGGTTGAGCCGGGCCATCGAGATCACGCAGCCCGGCATGTTCTTGTCACAGCCTCCGACGGCCACCAACCCATCCAGGCATTCGCAGCCCATGACCGTTTCGATCGAATCGGCGATCACCTCGCGCGATACGAGGGAATATTTCATGCCCTCCGTTCCCATGGAGATGCCGTCGGAAATGGTGATGGTGTTGAAAATAATGGATTTTCCCCCGTTCGCATCCACGCCCCGTCCCGCTTCGACGGCCAGTTTGTCGATGTGCATGTTGCAGGGCGTCACCATGCTCCAGGTTGAAGCGATGCCGATCTGGTTTTTTGCAAAGTCTTCGTTCTTGAATCCGACTGCGTGCAGCATGGCCCGGCTTGCGGAGCGTTCAACCGGCTGGACGAGGCCACCCGAATGTTTTTGATGAAGGGAGCTTGGAGTTTTGGAATTTTTGGCCATTTGGAAATTCCAGCAAAAATCCGGCACGACGCAAGCGTAGCCTGCATGCTCCCGGGATATTACCTGCCTGCGCAGAAGGCCTCCGTGCGTGAATGCGAGGCAAGGGCATCCACTTTCTTATTCATCTCACGGCAGGAGTCTTTTCACAAATCTTTTCCATGGGCTTCGGGCGCGCCGGATTGAGGCGCTGATATCCATCATTCCACCGTTGTCAGGCTGGAATTCACGCAGCGTCTCCAAGCCGCTGACCCCATATCGTTTCTTTAGCTGCAGGCTGATTCTTTCCAATGTCTTCAAATAGGGCGCATAAATTCCCTCCAATACAACATTTTGTTGCAGCGCTTTTTTGGGGCAGAAGGTATGCCACCTGTGTCCATCACTGTGCAGAAGGGAGCTGTAATGAAAAAAAATCAGCGGAAGCCCATCGACGCTCACTCCTTTGCCTTTGGAAAGGAATTCAATGCGATGGGACCCGATATTCCACGGAGCCAAATT
Source organism: Candidatus Methylacidiphilales bacterium (assembly GCA_028713655.1). Taxonomy (NCBI): domain Bacteria; kingdom Pseudomonadati; phylum Verrucomicrobiota; class Methylacidiphilae; order Methylacidiphilales; species Methylacidiphilales bacterium. The sequence continues at coordinate 16,847 of JAQTNW010000005.1, forward strand.
GGCTCCGGGATGCCGCAGAATCCTTACCCGTTGATAGCGTTCAGGCCATGTCGTAAGATAGCCCTGGTTCATGAAGCGTCCATCTTCCGTGGCTTCCAATTGGCACCAGTCCAGGCATTGCTCCGTCCATTCCTCCAAACACTGCCGGCCAGTCGAATCCTTGCGCCACAGTCCAAAGCCCGCGTTGAATTCACCGTACATGCGCAAATATTCCGTGTCCTTGTTATAGCGGTGCGGACTCACTCCAATCGATGCCGCTTCAAATTCCTGAAAAAGCGGCTCCGGATCGGAAAAAAACAGGGTGTCGGCATCAATAAATGCAATTGCCTCCCCGTCCGCACAGCGGCTTAACAGATGCTTCAACAGAATGGCCTTGTGTGTGGCGTAAAATTCCCAGGGCTGACGCCGCTCACGCAGTGGAGCCAGTCGCGGTTCCCAATTTTCAACCGTTTTCTGGGGAATAAGTTCCAGACGGGTTTTGAAACGGTCCTCCAGGATGCCCCTCAGTGTCTCATCATAACACACTACGATAATTTGAGCTTCGGGAGAATACTCCAGCAGGGATTCCAGCATCGCTATGCCTTTGGCGGCATAATTCGTGTCAAAATCAGTAACAAACCGTTGCATGATTCCACCCTGTCAAAGTTTCCTGACGATGGCACGCAATTTTTCTCCGGCTTCCTCCAAAATTTCCGGCGGTTGTTCAAACCAGAATTGCAATCTCGCGCGCAACCGCATAATCGCCTCGCCAAATTGTTCCGGCCCCAGTCCGCCCTGGAAAAAAGAGCGCGCAATCCAGGCGCTGCCGGCGCCGAGCCTGGCGTAACCGGCCAGCACCAGATCTGCAGGGACCGGCAGATCCTCCATTTCCGGCCGGGCCACACCTCCAAAACCGAAACGAATTCCAGCCCCCCGGATTTCCCCGGACAAGCGGCGCATGAGATCCGAGGCTGCGACCCCCATGGGACCTGCCAGATTCAATTCCAAACTCAAATCATTCATTCCGATCATGATTTCCTCCACTCCCGGCAGGGAAATAAAATCGCGCAACCGATCCACTGCCGTCGCGGTTTCCAACAGCAATACCGTTTCAGCCCTGCCATCCACCCATTCGATAAAGCGCGCGGCCTCATCCCTTAGGCGAAAACCCGGAAGCATGACGCAGCCTGCTCCAAGAGCCAATGCGCGTTCGATTTCATCCCTGGTTTCGGGATGCGGGCGATTCAAGCGCACAAAGGGCCTTGCCTTTCGTACCAGAGATGTCACGACCTTCAAATCATCCAATGTGTGGCTTGATATGCGGGCGTTGTGAATATGGCCCTGGCGTTCCAATTTTCCCAGGCGCTCAATATCCAACCCAATCCGCTCGATTCCGGCCTCGTCCCCGGGCCGAATCCAGTCAGGATCGTTGCTGATCAAGGTGAGAATAAACTCCCGGGGCGCCTGGGTCATGGCTGTCAATCCAACCGGACCGGAATGTCGTCCGAGCCCGCAGGAAGCAGCCAGTCATCCGGCTTTTCGTAATAAAAAGGCTTGTCGTTCAGCACCAGATAGGACGCCTCATCGACCCCGATATTCCGCAACGCATGCCAGACACCCGGAGGAACAACCACATAACGCGGCCGCAACAAATTGAATGTGGCCACAAGCGATTTTCCACAGGTCGGGGAATGTTTGCGGGCATCATACAAACCAATGCGCACATAGCCGCGGATCGGGAAAATAATGTCGGATTGTTCATGATGGCAATGCCACTGGGACGTATATCCCGGCAAAGCCGAGATATGCACCACGTGCTGGACCTGAAATTCATCCTGAAACCATTCCGGCCGATAGATTTCAGTCAGCGTTCCACCACGGATAACCAGATTTTTCACGTCCTTCACGCGGACGCCGTCAATCGGTATAGGCTTAACCGGGTCCCAATCCGGCGTGACGGTCTGGGAAGCCTGCCTTTCAGGCATCGAAGCGGAAAGATTCTCAGAATCGGTCATCTGCGTCCTAGAAATGCAGGAACAATTTTTTATATCAAGGCCAAAGTCCTGCCCCTCTATCAAGAGGGGCAACGTGGAAAATCTGCATGTCGGAAAAATACTTGACGCAGCGGGTGACTTCGGGGCTAATTGGGCTCAATGAATAATAAATGTTGCTTGGCTTGGGTGACATTGAAATCGGTGCTGGCCGCCTTGCTTTTGCTTGTATCGGTATTTATACAAACGGCACAATCGCAATCCGGCGGAGCGGACGCTGGCACTAAAGTAATGATAGGTGTCCACCTCTTTCAAAGCCAGCTCGGCGCAGGGGCGTGGAACGAACGCATTGCCTTTGTCAATACGACAAGAACCACACTGCCCGTGGGGCAGGTTATTTTTTGGTCGTGCGTCAACCGCCCGGGGCCGAAGATAAATCAGTACGCCAGCAACCAGTCCCTGGATCCCGGAAAAGAGAGTTACCAACTCAACTTGGGACAGACCCTCAGGCCTTCAAAAGAAAGCAATTACACGGCTTGGATAGTGACTCCTTCCCAAACGGCGCCATCCAGGTAGTCATTGCGCCCGGTGTGGTATTGAATCAACTCTTTAAAAGCCCCAAAGGGCCAGAGCAGACCGGCCTCACCTCCTAGAGCCGGAGCCATTTCACAAATCTCCTCCTGGGACTTTGGACACGTCGAATTGCAGCTCCGACATCCACCATGCCATCGTTGTCATGCTGAAGCTCGCGCAAAGTCCCCAATCCGCTGATTCCATGGCGTTGTTTTAACGCGGCGCTAATAGCCTCCAATCTTTCCAAATAGGGCGCATAAATCCGTTTCAACACAACGGGTTGCAGCAGGGCCTTTTTTGGGCAGATCGTGTACCAGCCACCTGAGCTGGTGTGCAACAGCGTGCTGTAATGGAAAAAAATCAACGGCTTCCCATCAGCCAGAACTTCCTTGGAATTGGATTTAATGCGATGTGACCCAATATTCCAGGGGGCAAGATTAGCTCCGGGATGGGGAAAAATCAGCACCTCTTGGTAGCGTTCAGGCCAGACTGTGAGATACCCCTGGTTCATGAAGTGGGCATCCCTGACGCCCTCGAATTCGCAGCGCTCCAGGCATTGCTCGGCCCATTCGTGCAAACACTTTCTGCCTACCAAATCATTACGCCACATTCCAAAGCCCGCATTGAATTCACCATACATGTGCAAATATTCCGTATCCTTGTTAAACCGGTGCGGACTCAGACCCACCGAGGCCTTCTCAAATTCCTGAAAAAGCGGCCCGGGATCCGAAAAAAACAGGGTGTCGGCGTCAATAAAAGCAATCACCCCGCCTGCCTCGCAACGGCTTAACAGATGCTTCAGCAGAATGGCCTTGTGTGTGGCATAAAATTCCCAGGGTCGGCGCTGTTCCCGCAACGGAGCCAGCCGCGGCTCCCAACTTTCAACCGATTTTTGGGAAACGGTTTCCAGGCGATTTTTAAAACGTTCTTCGAGAATGCCCCTGAGTGTCTCATCAAAACACAGCACGGTAATTTGCGCTTCAGGACAATAAGCCAACAGCGATTCCAGCATCGCGATGCCCTTCGCGGCATAATTCACGTCGAAATAAGTGACAAACCGTCGCATGAGCATGCTGGCAATGCAGCAACGATTTACGGGTTCTTTTCCGCATCAAGCTCCTGTTTGAGCTTATCGTATGCGGCCTTGACTTTGGGATTCAGATTTAATGTTTCGTCTGAAATGTTATCCAGCGGGATGTTAACTATCCCGGATTTGTAAATAACAACAACCACATGATCTCTCACCTCAAGGCTGGTAACGCCAGAATACATCTTCCCGTCGCGGGTGCTGACTTTCCTGCCTTCGTCTTCCCTGGGTGCGCTTTGTCTCTTCAGTTCAATTGCCGCCACATCTGCGGGACTGAGCCATTTGCCATCAATTTTTCTTTTCCCGCCCTTAAAAGATGTGGTCTCATCCTTTATTTGCTCTATGTACGCGCCAAGATTTTCCGAGTAACGGGGGTATTTCTTTTGCAGGTCACTGAGCTGTTTGATTTTGGAATCAAGTTTGGTTATATCATCCGCAGTCTGTATATTTTCAGGAAAAATTTCCGGGAGATAATTCACGTCAAAAATGAAATCCTGCTGCACTTTGAGCAGTTGCCCGTCCTTTGTGGTAATGGGAACGAAAAAGCCTTCCTTTTTATAATCGCCGAAATCTGTAAATTCCAGCATACGTGCCGAAACACCGTAATCCGGGACGTAAAAAAGAAAACCGGGCTTGGGCCCGGCATGAAGCGCCTGAGCGCAACAAAACACGCCGACCACAAAAAGACATGCCTTATGGGATAAAGTTATCATGCGCCCGCTCTTCTCAATCTAATCCAATCGGGCACTACTTCAACCCCAGGACGTCAAACATCCCATATACGCCGGCGGGTTTGCCCACCAGCCAGCGCGCGGCGCGCAGGGCGCCGGAGGCAAAGGTATCGCGGCTGGAAGCTTTGTGAACCAGTTCCACCCGTTCTCCGTCCGACGCGAAAATCACGGTATGATCCCCCACCACGTCCCCACCGCGCAACGCATGGACTCCGATCTCATCCGAAGTCCTCGGGCCCGGTTCCCCCACTCTTCCATGCTTGGACAATTCGGCTGCCGTTTTCTTTTTCACCTCAGCCAAAATTTCCACCAAAGTCCGCGCAGTCCCGCTGGGCGCGTCCTTCTTGTGGCGGTGATGCATCTCAACCACTTCCTGGTCAAATCCACTGTTCAAAATCTCTGCCGCCTTGCGCGTCAGATAAAACAGCGTGTTGACGCCGACGGAATAATTGGAGGCGAAAATTACCGGGATTTGCTTCCCGTAAGCCAGAACCTGTTGTTTCACCGCATCCGAATGTCCGGTCGTACCAATCACCAGGGCCTTCTTGTGTGTCGCAGCCAGCTTCGTCACATCCAGCGTGGCGCTGTGATGGCTGAAATCGATAATCGCATCCGCCTTGCCGGCCAGGGGCGCGAGCTCGTCGCCCTGATCCACTTCACCGATGATTTCAAAATCAGAGCCGGTCCTGGCCAGCCGCAAAATAGCCTGGCCCATCCGGCCCTTGGCGCCGACTACTACAATCCTGATCTTCATAGAATTCCGACCTTCTTTAATGTTGCCATCAGTTTCTCACGGTTGCCGGAACTCATGGCCACCAGAGGAAGCCTGACTTCCTCCTGGATCCAGCCCTTGGCGGCCATGGCGGCTTTGATCGGGCCCGGGTTGGCCTCCAAAAAGATGTCGGTGTAAACCCCGTAATATTTCCGGTGCAGCGCCTCAGCCCTCGCGTAATCACCCGCCAGGGCGGCGTCGGTCATGGTCTTCACTTCCGCAGGGATCAAATTCGATGCGACGCTGATTACGCCGCGCGCCCCAACGCTCATAAACGGCACCGTCAAGCTGTCGTCGCCCGACAAAATATCGAATGCATCCGGCAAAGCCTGGCGCAAACGGCTCACCCGGTCCACCGATCCGCCTGCTTCCTTGATGGCCACGATATTTTTCGCATCCCTCGCAAGCCTGACGACCGTTTCAACGCTGATCTCGATTCCACAACGTCCCGGGATGGAATACAAAATCAAAGGCAATCCCGTGCTCGATGCAATGGCCATGAAATGCTGATACAAACCCTCCTGGGTCGGCTTGTTGTAATACGGCGCCACCAGGAGAGCCACATCCACTCCCAGTTCCTCCGCCGCCTGCGTATATTCGATGGCCTCGGCTGTCGAGTTCGACCCCGTCCCGCCGATCACTTTTGTACGCTTCCGGGCCTGCTTCACAGCCAGTTCAATCACCCGGAGATGTTCTTCGTGGTTCAGCGTGGGCGATTCGCCCGTGGTTCCCACCGGCACAATGCCGTCGATGCCCGCTTCGATCTGCCGCTCGATCAGGGCATTGAACGCATCCGCATCCACCAGATTGTTTTTAAAGGGCGTGACCAGCGCCGTGTAGGTTCCTTTATAAGCTGACATCGATTTCTCCTTGGAATACAAAGTCCGCCGGGCCGTGCAACTTCACGTCCGTAAACTGTCCACCTTCGTTCTTAAAAAAAATCTTCAGGATATCTCCGCCCTGCACAAGAACCGAAACCGGCGACTTGAACCCCTTCACCAGCGAGGCAATCAACGCCACTGCGGTGACGCCCGTGCCGCAGGCCAAGGTTTCATTCTCCACACCGCGTTCGTAGGTGCGCACCCGGACTTTGTTGGGCCCCAGCACCTGGGCAAAATTGATGTTCGACCCCTTCGGCTGAAATGCCGCGTGGAAACGCAATTCGGCGCCAAGCCTGGCAATATCGATCTTTTCGATATCCTCCACAAAAAGCACCGCGTGCGGCACACCGGTGTTCAAACAATGCACCGTCAATTCACCCTGGGAGCTTGATATCTTTTGGTTCAAAGCCAGCCCGTTCGGCGAAGTCAGCTCGACTCGCACTTCGTCGCCCAAAAATTCCGCGCCGACTGGTCCCGCTGCGGTGTCGAAGCGGATTTCCTTTTTGCGCGTGCCTGTCGTCTTCTGCGCAAAGCGCGCAAAGCAGCGCGCGCCGTTGCCGCACATCTCGGCTTCGCCGCCGTCTGCATTGTAATAGCGCATCCGGAAATCGGTGTCCTTTGAGCCCGGCTCCAGCGCAAGTAGGCCGTCGGCTCCCACCCCGAACTGGCGATGGCACAGCTTCGCAATCTGCTTGCGGCTCAGCCGCAGGCTTTGCTTCAGGTTGTCGACGCACACAAAGTCATTGCCCGCGCCGCTCATCTTCCAAAATTTAAGTTTCATGCTAGGATTTCACCGCAGAGACACAGAGCTCGCAGAGTTTTCTGGATTCCAAGCTTTAAATATTTAGTTTCAAATCTCAAGGGTTAAGCTGTCTTTTTGCGTCTTTTGTGCCTTTTTGCAGCCAAATCTTATTCCGGTTTTAAGCCTTAAGTTTAAAGTCTCCGCGTTCTCCGCGACTCTGCGGTTAAGACCTCTTTTCCGTCCGGATCAGGTCCTCCAAGGTTTCGCGCTTCCGGGCCACAAGGGCCTTCTTGCCGTCCACCAGGATTTCCGCCACCCGGGGCCGGCTGTTGTAATTCGAGGACATGACAAAACCATAGGCTCCCGCGCTGAGAAACGCAACCCGGTCCCCTTGCTTCAATTGCGGCAGCGGACGCTCCTTGCAAAAGGTGTCGCCCGACTCACAAATCGGCCCCACCACATCCGTCTTGATCCGCCCGCCCTTTGCTTTCCGTAGAGGCACGATCTCGTGGTACGAATCATAAAACGCCGGCCGGATGAGATCGTTCATGGCCGCATCCACAACCAAAAAATTCTTTCGCTTGGTCTTTTTCACCACAACCACTTCGGACAACAAAACTCCCGCATTGCCGGAAATAAAGCGCCCCGGCTCGATCAAAATCTTTAGTCCCAGACCCCGGAGCAACGGAAGCACAGCCTCGGCGTAGTCGGCGGGAGTCATTGGCCGTGGCGAGCGGCGCTTCCACCAGGATGGCGAACCGCTTTCGAGCGCCGGGTCATAGACAATGCCCAGCCCACCGCCAATGTCGAAGAACTCAATGCCATAACGACGCTTCAGATTTGCCACCAGTGGCAGCATCTTTTTAACCGCCGCATGGAACGGCTTGACGGACGTGATTTGTGATCCGATGTGCATTTGCACCCCGCGCAGCCAGATATTGCGAAGCTTCGACGCACGGGCGTAGAGGGCCGGAATTTCCTCGATTGGAATGCCAAACTTGTTTTCATAGGTGCCGGTGGTAATTTTATGGTGCGTGTCCGCATCCACATTGGGATTCACCCGTACGGCCACCGGCGCTTTTTTCTTCAAACGGCCGGCGATCTTATTGATCTGATCCAGTTCGGCAGAACTTTCCACCGTGAAGGCATACACCCCTTCCCTGAGCGCAAACTCGATTTCAGCGGCTGTCTTGCCCACGCCGGCAAAAACACAGCAGTCGGGGCGGCCCCCGGCCTTGATGACCCGGAACAGCTCCCCGCCACTGACAATATCGAACCCGGCACCTTGCCTGGCCAGCAAGCGTAACACCGCCAGATTGGAATTGGCCTTCATGGCATAACAAATCCTGTGATCCAAAGGGGCCAGGGCGTGGCTCAGCCTGGTAAAATGATCACGAAATGTCTGGGCCGAATAAACGTACAGGGGCGTGCCGTGGCGGCGGGCAAGCCGGTCCAGCTCGATACCCTCGCAATACAGCGATCCCTTTTTCAGATAAAAATGGTGCATAATTCAGCCGTGTAAAATGATGAAATTGTAACGAAAAACGGGAATCTGGAAACTCTATTTGAGTTTCTTTTTCCAGCGCAACAATTGCGCCAATACTTGCTTCTGGCCCGGCGCCCCGGTCATCTTCCTGCGCCCCAACGCGGCCCGGACATGGAAGATGCGCGGAATCTTCTCGTCACAGGCCGGATCCAATTGTTTCCAGTCCGGCACTTTCAATTCCGACAGCAGGCAGCCTTTCTTTTCGCTCAGAGCCACGGCCTGGCCGACAATCTCATGCGCGCGCCTGAACGGCACTCCCTTTTGAACCAGCAGATCCGCCACATCCGTCGCCAACAGCAGCGGATCCGAAGCCGCGCATTCGCAGGCAGCCTGGTTCACTTTTACATCCTCCAGCATGGCGGCAAAAATTTCCAGCGACTCCTGCACGGTATCGACACTGTCAAACAGCCGTTCCTTGTCTTCCTGCAAGTCGCGGTTGTATGTCATCGGCAGGCCCTTCAACAGCGTCAAAAGCGCCACCAGATTGCCAATCACCCGCCCGCTCTTGCCCCGGACGATCTCCGCCACATCCGGATTTTTCTTTTGCGGCATCAGGCTTGAGCCCGTCGTAAACGCATCGCCGATCCGCACAAACCCGAACTCCGATGTGGACCATAGGACAAAATCCTCCGCCAGGCGGGAAAGATGCACGGCAACGATCGATCCGGCGGCCACATATTCTAGAATGAAATCCCGGTCGCCCACCGCATCCAGCGAGTATTGGGTCACATCCGGAAATCCTAACAATTTGGCAACCAGCTCCCGGTCAAGCGGAAGGGTGCTGCCCGCCAGCGCTCCCGAACCAAGCGGCAGGACATCCGCACGCGTCCTGGCATCCAGGAGCCGTCCGGCGTCCCGGTCCAGCATTTCGACATAGGCCAGCAAATGATGCGCAAAATAAACCGGTTGCGCCCGTTGCAAATGCGTATAGCCGGGAATCAGAACGTCCGGATATCTGCCAGCCAGATTGACCAGCGCAAACTGCAAGTTGCGGAGCAACTCCATGTCCCGTTCAATCTGGTTCTTGACCCAGAGCCGCATGTCGGTCGCCACTTGGTCGTTCCTGCTCCGGCCTGTGTGCAGCTTGGCGCCCGCAGGCGTGATTTCCGTCAGGGCCGACTCGATGTTCATGTGCACGTCCTCGAGCTCTTCCTTCCAGGGGAAAGCGCCCTCCTGGATTTGCGACAAAATCTGTTTCAGGCCCTTTTCTATCGCGACAAATTCTCCTCTGCTGAGGACGCCGATTTTCAACAGCATCTGCGCATGGGCAAGGCTGCCGGCGATGTCTTCCCGGTACAACCGCCAGTCGTAGTGGACCGATTTGGTGAATTTTTGCACCAAACGGTCGGGCCCGGACGAGAACCGTCCGCTCCAGAGGGCTTTGGATGGAGACTTCTTTTTCATGTCGTCAGATGTCCTGCTGCATCTACCCACTGTTACTACAGGAGGACGGGCAAAAAACCAAAATCTAAAATCGGGAAAGTTACAGAATCACTTGCCGGTTTCAGCGGCCAGCGCTTGGAGTTCCTTCGCTTCCAGCAAGCGCCATTCGCCCGGTTTCATATTATGCAGTTTGAGTGAACCCATCTGCACACGCTGAAGCTTGGTCACTTTATACCCCATTTTCATGAACATCAGCCGGATCTGCCGTTTCAACCCCTGCGTCAGGGTCACTTTCAACCGGTTGCGGCCAATTTTGAAAATCGATTCCATTTTTGCGTAGCCGAATTCAATCGTCATCCCCTTCAAAAAACGCGGCACCAGTGCGAAATCCAGTTCCCGGTCGATCTCCACATGATAAATTTTTTCGAGTTTAAAACGTGGGTGCGTCATTTTTTGCGCCAGATTCCCGTCATTGGTCATGATAAGCAGGCCTTCACTGTCCAAATCCAGGCGCCCGATATAAAACAGCCGCGCCAAATCGGACGGAACGAGATCGAAAACTGTTTTTCTCCTGCCTTGTGAGACTCGGGAACAAACAACACCTTTCGGCTTGTTCAGCATCAGGGTGATGGACTCCTCCTGCCGACAACGCACGCCATCGACTTCAACCTTGTCGGTCGGGAGGACCTGGGTGGCCAGTTGGACGACTGTTTTTCCGTTGATTTTGACTTTGCCGTCGCGGATGAGGGTGTCGCAAAAACGGCGGGAGCCATGCCCTGCGGCAGCCAGAAACTTGTTCAGTCTGGTCATAAGCAGGATGATAAGAGTGGGCGAGCCCGGCCAATGCCGGTCAAAGGCTCGTTCCGTCTTATCTTATTCTTCCGGCTTGGTCTTGGGAATTTTATAGACGTTGGCGTCGGTTTTCCACTGAGCGCGTTTTTTAAGCAGTTCTACCCGTTCAAAACGTTTCAGCACGTTCCGCTTGACCATGATCTGGCTGGAGCCACGGAGGCTTTTGTGTTGCGACATAGAGTGGACAAGGTAGCGATCCGCCCCCGGTCGGCAAGAGTAAAATATCAGCACATTTTAACGCAAAACAAAGGGCGAAAGTCGGATTTCTCACGTCCGCCAAAGTCCGCCGCGGCGGACAGTGTGCAACAAAAAGGCTTGTTGAACCACAGATGGACACGGATAGACGCAGATATGAAGCTTGAAACTTACGACCTTAAATTTGAACCTGGCGTAAGCTGATCCATCCCCCTGATAAGGGAAAACAAGGGGGTTTTGTTAAATCCGCCGTCGCAGTCTTGTATTTATGATTTATCATTCGGGAATCATCCCCCATACTCGAAGTCATGCTGCAGGACCTGCTCAAAAACCTGATTGTCAGCGCCAGCCTGGGCGGCCTGATCGGGCTGCAACGCCAGTGGGATGACCAGCACTTCCATCCGGAACGCAGAAACATCGCGGGCCTGCGCACGTTTACGCTTTGGGCCGCTCTGGGCACCCTCTGCGCCACGGTGGACCTGCAACGCCCCCTGTTTTATCTCGCCGGCTTCCTCGTAATTGCCGTCTTTATCGCCATCTTCATCCATCAAAAACTGGAGACCGCAGACGAGGGATTTGGCCTGACCACCGGGCTTGCCGGACTGATCACGTATCTCATCGGCGGATTGGTGGTCTGGGACCAGTGGAAAATCGCTTTGGTGCTGGCGGTCTCCTTGATTATTTTGCTGGCCTCAAAGCGGCGCGTGCGGGATGTCACCCAGCGCTTTACACCCCAGGACGTCAAACAGGCCCTGCAATTTGCAGCCATTTCGGGAGTAATTTTGCAGCTTGTGCCAAATCGCGAATACGGGCCCTTCCAGGCCTTTAATCCGCACATCCTCTGGCTGATGGTGGTGTTGGTTTCAGGCCTGGGCTTTTGCGGCTACGTCGCCGTACGACTGCTGGGCGAGAAAGGTGGCATCATCCTGACCGGGGTGCTCGGCGGCATGGCTTCGAGTACGGCCACCACACTGGCCATGAGCCGGCAGAGCAAATCCCAGCCCAAACTGAGCAGCGCCTGCGCCCTGGCCATTATTCTGGCCTGCACGATCATGCTGGGCCGCGTCGCCTTCATCACGCTCGCTGTCGAACACAGCGTTTTCTTCAAAGTGCTCCCCGGATTGGCTCTACTGGCTTTACCCGGGTTGGGGTTCGCGGCATGGTTCTGGTTTTCAAAAAATAAAGATAGTGCGACAAAAAAGAGCCCTAATTTCATCAACCCGCTCGGCCTGAAAGTCGCCCTGCAATTTGCCGTCATTTACATGGTGATTGTGTTCATCGCCCGCGCCGCAACCCAGTATTACGGCAATGCGGGGCTGTATTGGGCCAGCTTTATCTCCGGACTGACCGATCTCGACGCCATCACAGTCTCCGTCAGCCAGATGGCGGGCAAAGGCACCATCACACCGGACATCTCAGCCAATGCCATCGTTCTGGGCTGCCTTGCCAATACGATCCTCAAAGGAACAATGGCGTGCGTGCTGGGCGACGCGGGCCTTCGCAAGCCGATTATCATGATATTCGGATCCACCCTTGCCGTGGGCAGTGCGTATCTTTTATTCATCTGATTTTAAATTTTCAAGAAGTTGCCACTTCGCAACCCGGCCTCTAGGCTGATTCCATGTCCCAATCGCACTGGCTCGTCAAACAGGAACCCGAAACGTATCCCTTTGATCAACTGTTGCGGGATCAAAAAACCAGATGGGACGGTGTCCGGAATTTTCAGGCGCGCAATAATCTTCGTTCCATGAAGAAGGGCGATCTCGTTCTCTACTACCACAGCGGAGAGGAACGCGCCGTGGTCGGACTTTGTGAGGTCATCACGGAGGCATACCCCGATCCGACCGCCACCGAGGGCGATTGGTCGGCGGTTGATTTGAAGCCGTTGAAAAAATTGCCCCGCTCAGTCCCCCTCGCCAACATCAAATCAAAAAAGGCTCTGGCCAACATGGCGCTGGTACGGCAATCCCGGCTTTCCGTCATGACCGTAACTGCGGCGGAATTTTCTGAAATCCTAAGCTTGAGCGGTACGTCCTTAAAATAAATTCAATATGCATCTGCCCACTGCCAAACCTGCACTCCTGATTTCCACCGATTTCGACGGTACACTTATCATGGATTATGATGAAAAGCCCCTGGCTCCTGCTTTCTTTTCAAGGCTCGAAAAGCTCCGTCAAAATTACCACGTCGCATGGGTCATCAATACCGGTCGCGACTGGGCTTCGCTGGCTGAACTTCTGATCGAGAAAAAAGCGCCAGTCTTCCCGGACTGGGTTGTGCTGGTCGAACGCGAGGTTCACCGCGTTGAAAGGGGCGAACGCGTCGCCTTGAAACACTGGAACAAGCGCTGTGAAAAGGTCCATCTGGACTTGTTTCATCGAGCCGGGCCGGTTCTTGAACAAATGCGGCAAAAACTGCGGGGCTTCAAAAACCTCTCCGTTATTCAGGACATTGCTTCACCCCTCGGGCTGATTGCGGAATCGGAGGAACAGGCGGACGAAATCCAACGGGTGCTGGCACCCCTGTTCGATGAGTTCCCGGAAATTCACGCCGTGCGCAACACGGTCTATTTTCGTTTTGCCCATATTGACTTTCACAAAGGCAGTTGCCTGGCCGCCATCGCGGTTGAAGAAGGAGTCAGTTCGGATAATTGTTTTGCCATCGGCGATCATTTGAATGATCTCTCGATGCTGGATCCGCGTTACGCGCGACACATTGCATGCCCCTCCAACGCCATCCCGGACGTCAAATCAAAGGTTCGCCGACATGGCGGCTTTGTCGCCAGCAAAGAAGGCCCCGAAGGCGTCGGCCAGGCCTTGGATCATTTTTTTGGGTGAGCGAGGCGATATGGAATGCGGCGGCAAGATGCCGCTTTTCACTGCGGGCATCGCTCGTCGTTGCGAAGAGTCCGGCAGAGCCGGACGACGCGGCAATCCATCAAAATATCTGGATCGCCACGGCCCAACTCCGACATGCGTCGCGAGTGTTCCAGATGGGCCTCCTAATGAACACTTGTGGCAACATGTTAAAATGCAGAATCTTATAACGAAAATCATTTTTGACCATGAGGCGATATGGAGTGCGGTGGCAAGTCCGGCAGCATCTGGACGCGACACCGCTTTGGATTTTCCGCAAAAGTGCAACTCCGACATGGGTCGTGAGTAAAAAGCGTCCGCCGTGGCGGACGCACTCCAAAATTTCCCGTTCATTCCCGCTCAAAACACCTTCTTTGAAGGTTTGGATTCTCGCAATGACGAAAAACTCGTCTATGCTTGCAGATGAAAAAATATGTCCGAAATACGCACAGCAGCCGCAGAACTCAAGGCACTATTACCACATTACATCTCGACGGATTCAAAGGATGAACGCGCAAGTTACTTCCGCGGACTCATGGCAAAGACCGCGGATTCACTCACTGCAATAGATATGTTAATGACAAGCGGTGCGATCTGGCCGTTGCACTGCCGTTGGATTGTCGAGGCTTTTGGATACGCGGCTGCCTTGAACAATGACGCAAAGGTAATCGATCAGATCAAAAAAGCAGGTTTAAACACATACCTTCTGATAACCGATGTAGATGATGCCCAAAGAAAAAATATCCTCGGCTCGTTAAACTTGCCATCTCTACCTAAGATCGAAACTCTGCTAAACAATTTTGATAGGGAAATGGGAGCAAAAGAAGGGCGTCTCTACAAAATCTATCGCCTCTTATGCGAATACGCTCATTTTGAGTTTTATCGGACGGTCGCATATCCAGCCCTCGGGGTTGAAGCCCCAGATGTTTTGGAGAAAGGAAAGGAGTTGTTTCTGAAAACAACCATTGCTTGTGCTTTATCACTTCCCGCCTTTGCACATTGCCCTCCATACTGCGGATTTGATAACAAATACTTTCGTAAAATAACCAACCTACAGGAGAAGTCTTGGAAGGGAGTGGCTGAATATGCCGCAAAAAAGGATAGCTCTTACTGAAAAGACAACTATTTCAGTAAATCAGGATTAGCGCCACACTTTTCTCTGTTTGCTCAACCACGTCCTCTAGCTTACCTGATTTCGAGGGCTTTATATTTTCCTGAGGCAAACTGTTCGAATAGTTTTCAAGCATGGATAGGATGTACGAACTTTTGACCGCATAATTTACATTTTCGGGGATATCACCAGTAACTTTGGCGATTTTGATGGCATCGAGCTTAGCCACCACAATCCCCACCAAATTGCCGTTTTCATCAAATAAACCACCACCCGAGTTTCCAGGCTGAAGCGGTACGCTGATTTGCCATTGGCGCGGATCGTCTTGAATACCGGAAAGGCTGCTGATTTCGCCACGGGTCATTTTAGGGCTAAACCCCTGGAGTTGTATGTTTGGAAATCCCAATGTAAAAACCGTCTGACCCAGCTTCATGCTTTTAGAAGGCCTGACAGGCGCGGGCGTAAAAACCCCGTCGCACTTCAAGATGGCAACATCATTCGCAGTATCAATTTGTATTAACTGGGCTTTTTTAAGGCCTACGGTTGTCACTACACTGATTCGAATGGCATCACGCACAACATGCGCAGCCGTGATGAGCAGGCCATCAGTAGAAACAAAGACGGCTGAGCCGCTTGCCTTTGGCATATCCGCATTCGATTTTTCGTTCTGCAAACTGGATTCACTTGACTTTGCTTGCTTATTTTTTTCGATTTGTGCCAGTATTCGTTTGCTGCGTTGTTGTGCGAGTATTACCAAACTATGTCCAAGTTTATTCTCCAGCTTGTTTCTTTGACTAACAAATATATCTTCACCAGTAGAAGCAGCCAAGTTATACCATGCCAACGCCTCAATTTCATCTCGTGGAACGCCTTCGCCACTCTCGTACATGCCCCCGAGATTGAATTGGGCATTGTCATCTCCATGTCCAGCGGCCTTTTGAAACCATTTCACGGCTTCAACTAAATCTTTTGGAACTCCCGTACGCCCCTGGTAGATACATCCGAGATTGTTTTGAGCATCAACATTTCCTTGCTCAGCAGCTTTTCGATACCATTTTGCAGCCTCCGCAAAATCCTTGGGAACAGCCTTGCCTGTCACGTACATGCCTCCGAGTCTGCATTGAGCCTCGACATCCCCCTTTTCTGCTTTGGAACGCAGTTCATCAATTAGGGCTGCGGTTGCATTGTGGCAATACAGGGACAAACCAATCACTAGAAGCAGGAGTAGATTCTTCATTAGATCAATCCAAAAACCTGCCAATACCTATGCATTTTGTTTGTTTTGGAACGCTGAGTCCTTCCGGCAAGAGAATACTCTACTGACGCCAAATATTTTCCATAACTCGATTGCATTGTTAAGGATTTAAATTCTCTATTTTACCATCCACACTAAATCCTATAAATGATCTTTGTTTCTCATACTGGAGCGCTTCTAAATAAATAGTAATGGAGAACCTTTCTGGGGAGTAAAATGAAATTCTATTTCCTTCATCCCCATATATTCCAAAAAGAATATTTTTACCGAGATACCCAATCATTAATAATTGTTCTCTTGTATTGTTATCAACAACAAAGACTTCTCTGCCTTCTTTGCATTTATTTGCTTCCCTTATGATCAATTGAAGGCGTCCAAATATATCGCGAGCTTCTTCACATCCTGCGTCCACTGCTGCAAAATCGATTGACTTGATGATAGTTGAAAAGCTTGGCTTTTTCATTTTTCCTGTGCCTAACGCATATTAGTTTTAATTCCAGCTATCTCGGTAGGTAAAATCCAGATTGAAGCGGAGTGTTTTAAAAAAAACACCCTACGCACATCAACAGCATGCATGGATCCGGGCTTCAGACAAGTCGCGATTTGGTGACAGCGGGCGGACAATCGCGAGGAGTTTCAGGTTTCCTGCCTTCGTCGGTGGGTGCCGACTATGGCGAGCAGGCAAGTTTTCAGTTTCAAGCCTGTTTCTGATTTTTCTCCGCGCCGCTGCAGATACATCCTGCGTTGATATTTGTTTGCTTACAGGAGCGCGACCGTCCCGGTCGCACCGTTCGGCATCTTGCCGAACGGAAGGCAATGTCGCAGGCGGGACGCCTACGACTGCGGACAAGATGTCCGCGCTCCCTTAAATCAAAAAATCAACCACGCTGGGATGGATCAAGAATCACAAGTCCTTTGAAGTATTTCCGGTAAAACCCGCGGTCGCGGGTAACCAAACAGCCGGCGCGGCTCTGCGCGTGACCTCCTATCAAAAAATCGGTGATGATCCTTTCTCGTTTGCCTCCCGCCTTGCGGTAGGCCTTGAACGCCTGCCCAGCCAAAAACGCGCCGCTCCGACCCACGGATTCCACCTCAATCCCAATTTCTTCCAGCACGGAATCGAACCTGGATGCCGAGGAAAATTGCGATGCCAGCTCCGCATAAACAGGCTCGCAAATGACAAGTTGCCCGTCCAAGGCCGCCTCTTCAATCGCCTGCCGGGAGTTTTGAAGAAACAAGGGGTCGGGCAAAAAAACATCCAGCAAAACCGAGGTGTCCAAGGCGCTGATCATCTTCCACGCAGATCCTCGATCAGGCTATTGGTCCGCTTCCCCCCGCCCTTCAGGATGCCCTCAAACCGTTCAATCCCGCAGCCGGAACGCTTTTTACGCAACACCAGGCGGTGGTTTTCCTCCACCACCTCCACTTCCGTGAGGGGTTTGAGCCCGTGACGCTGGCGCAGCTCGATGGGAATCGTAATCTGACCACGTTCTCCTACTTTCATACCTTAAAATATGAATCAAACCCATGCGTCTGTCGAGAATTGTTTGTTTATCGATTGCGAGCAGGACAATCAAACCGTTCGGCATCTGGAACACTCGCGACACATGTCGGAGTTGCCGAACGGAAAACAATGTCGCAGGCAAGATGCCCGCGCTCCTGTAAAACAAATCACAATTCTGCCTCCGGCTCCGCATCCTCCGAAACCACGACCGGGGCAATGGCAACGAGCTTGTCTCCGCGGTCAAATGTAACCAGCTTCACTCCCTGGGTGTTGCGTCCGCATTCGCGGATGTCTTTCACAGGAGTCCGGACCATCTGGCCCTTGGCGGTGATCAACATGATTTCATCGGAGTCCGTCACGGTCAAGGCGCCCACGACACGGCCCGTCTTTTCACCGGTCTTCATCGTGATGATGCCTTTGCCGCCACGCGATTGCTGGCGGTACTCGTCAAAAGCCGTCCGCTTGCCGATGCCCTGTTCGCCGGCCACCAGCAAGGTCGCCTTCGCGTCCACGATGGATAGCGCCACCACTTCGTCCTTCTTTTCAAGTGTTATGCCACGGACGCCGCCGGCCGGACGGCCCATACTGCGGACATCTTCCTCATTGAAGCGAATGCTCATGCCGTCACTCGTGATCAACACAGCCTCGTCATGGCCTGAGGTCAGCTTTACGGATATCAGCGCGTCGCCCGACTCGATCCCGATCGCGATAATGCCGCCCTTGCGGAAATTGGCATATTGATCCAGCGGTGTCTTCTTGACCGTGCCGAGTTTCGTCGCGAAAAACACAAATTGCTCGCCGGAACTCCAGGTCACATCGTCGCCGTTCGCACCGCGCTTGGATTCCACACGCAACAGTGCCACAACTTTTTCGGTGCTTTGCAATTGGAGCACATTGGCAATATTGCGCCCTTTCGCCGATCTCGAGCCCTCGGGGATCTCGTGCACTCGCTCGACATACACCCTGCCTGAGTTCGTGAAAAACATCAGGTAATCGTGCGTGCTGGCGGTAAACAAATGCTCCACAAAGTCGCTGTCTTCCTCCGCTTCCACAGTGCGGGTTGTCTGCCCGATGACGCCCTTGCCGCCCCGCCGCTGGGCGCGATAGCTGGAAATCGCCGTGCGTTTGACCAAGCCGCTGTGCGTTAGTGTGATGATCACGCCTTCATTGGCGATCAGGTCCTCAATCGCCATTTCACCTTCATCCGGCACGATCTGCGTACGACGCGGGGTCGCATGCTTATCCCGAATGGCTTTCAGCTCCGCCTTGATGATGGTAAGCACCCGTTTTTCGCTTTTCAGAATGTCCACCAGATCTTCGATCTTTTTGAGCAGCTCGGCATATTCCTGCTTGATCTTTTCACGTTCCAACCCGACCAATTGATAGAGGCGCAGCTCGAGGATCGCGTCAATCTGCTGCTCACTGAACAGATAGCGTCCATTGACCAGGCGCGCTTCGCTGCGGATCATGATGCCGAATTTTTCGACATTCTTGCGCGTGAACTCATAGCCCATCAATTTCAGGCGGGCTTCGTCGCGCGTTTTGGACTCGCGGATCAGTCGGATGAACTCATCCATGTTCGCCATCGCGATCAGGAAGCCTTCCAGCACCTCGGCGCGCTTCTCCGCGTTCAACAGCTCAAACCTGGTCCTGCGAATGATCACCTCACGCCGGTGCTCAATGTAGCAAACGATCAATTCCTTGAGGTTGAGAACCTTGGGCCGGCGCTGGTCAATCGCCAGCATGTTGGATGAAAAGCTCGATTCCAACGACGTCAGCTTGAACAGATTGTTGATGACAACCTTGACGGCCGCATCGCGTTTTAACTCGATAACCACGCGCGTGTTTTCATCCGACTCATCGCGGATCGCCGTGATGTCGCCCAGCGTTTTTTCATTTACGAGTTCGGCGATGCGTTCCACCAGGGTGGCGCGGTTGACGTTGAACGGGATTTCATCCAGGACGATGATTTCCTTGCCGCCCTTCATTTCCTCGGTGTGCAGTTTGCCCCGGATTTTGACCGTCCCGCGGCCGGTCTTGAAATAGGACTTGATGCCGTCCATGCCGAGAATCGAGCAGCCGGTCGGAAAATCAGGGCCCTTGATATATTTGATCAACGCTTCCTGCTTCATCTCCGGGTTGTCGATCACCGCGCAAATGCCATCGATCACCTCGCCCAGGTTGTGTGGCGGGATGTTGGTCGCCATGCCAACCGCGATGCCGGTTCCGCCGTTGACCAACAGATTGGGGAACGCGGCGGGAAACACCACTGGCTCGGTCAAACGCTCGTCATAGTTCGGGACGAAATCGACCGTGTCCTTGTCCATGTCCTCCATCAGGCTGCCGCCCAGCGCGGTCAAACGGGCCTCGGTATAACGCATGGCTGCCGGAGGATCGCCTTCCACGGAGCCGAAGTTCCCCTGCGGGTCGATCAACGGATCGCGCATCGCCCAGGGCTGGGCCATGTGCACGAGAGTCGGATAAATCACGGCCTCGCCGTGCGGATGGTAGTTGCCCGAGGTGTCACCGCAAATCTTGGCGCACTTCATGTGCTTGCGGCCCGGGTACAAATTCAATTCATGCATCGCGTACAAGATGCGGCGCTGGGAAGGCTTCAAACCGTCCCGCACATCCGGCAACGCGCGGGAAATGATGACCGACATCGAGTAGTCCAGGAACGAGTCCTTGATCTCGTCTGCCACATTGATCTTTTCCACCTTCTCGTTCTGCGCAAAAAGCGAGCCGGACATTCTGATTTCATCTGCCATAATTTTTTCCAATTAACCTATAAAACGGGTATTCCAAGCCGCTGGGCGGCCGCCATCATCCGCGCATCGTTGGTGACGAGCGGAAAATCCTGTGCCAAATCGCAAGCCGCCAGGTGAAGCGCATCCAGCGAACGCAGCGGAACGGCTGGATGGCAACTTTGCATCATCTGCTGTGCTTTGCGAAAAGATGTGCTGTCTGCGGGCAGTAGTTTTAGTTCAGCCGAGTTCACCTGCCTCGTGAACCCTGTCCATGCGGCTTGCCGCGCTTCAAATGTTATTCTCCCGTTCCGTTCCTTGGCAAGCAGCGCGCTGAACACCTCGGTGTAGGCCAGTTCCAAACTGGCCGAGGGCTGGCCATCCACCAAGGCGATGTAATGTTCGCTATCCGGTTCCGGCGTCAATAGTTTGACAATGATGCTGCTATCCAAATACATGTGGGTCACCAGCGTTCGTCACGTTCCGCCCGGATCAACTCGGTTGAGAAGGGGCCTGCTGTTTGCATGGGCATGGAAGCCAGCAACTCACGATCCACCCGGAAAGGCTTGCGTTTCGGAGCAGAATCCACCGGCACCAAGCGGGCTTTGGGCTTGCCGTCACTGGTAATAACAACCTCCTTGCCCCCCGCCACCAGTTCCAACAAAGCTGACAAGTGTGCCTTGGCGGAACGGATGTTGATCGAAGGCCCGAAGGACGGAAGCACCATGACAGCGTCCCTGACCCGCGCCGATGAAGACCCAGTGGGGAGCTTGTATTTTATGACCTTCTGCTTTTTCATACTCTAAATGTAGTCACAAGTGGTCTCAATGTCAATATATTTCGAATCCTCACGTGACTACACGTCCAGATTCCGCACATTCAACGCGTTGTCCTCAATAAACTGTCGGCGCGGCTCGACTTCGTCGCCCATCAGCGTGGTAAACATTTCCTCCGCCTCGACGGCATCCGTCAAATCCACCCGCAGGAGCTTGCGGCGATCGGGATTCATCGTGGTCTCAAACAGCTCCTTGGCGTTCATTTCACCCAAGCCCTTGAACCGCTTGATTTGCACACCCCGGCGTCCGATCTCCAAAATCCCTTCAAGAATCTCCGGCAAGGCATGCAACGGTTTCGTCTTTGCATCGTCCCCCTCACCTTCCACCAGTTCGTAGAGCGGCTTTCCCTGTGAGGAATAATGCTCAACCCTCAAGCCCTTCTTTTCCAATTTATCAAGCAGCACCAGGATGGCCTTGCTTTCCGTCAGGACAACGTAACGCGCACGGCGCGTCGGGCCGCTTTTCTTCTTTTCAGCAGCTTCCTCTGCCGACTCTTCTCCGAAAATTCCAAGGTCCGGATTGTTCTTCGCAAACTTCGCCAGT
Source organism: Candidatus Methylacidiphilales bacterium (assembly GCA_028713655.1). NCBI lineage: Bacteria > Pseudomonadati > Verrucomicrobiota > Methylacidiphilae > Methylacidiphilales > Methylacidiphilales bacterium. The sequence goes on from JAQTNW010000005.1 coordinate 38,427, forward strand.
TCCTCGTCCGTATGGAAATAATTCACGGACTCCTCATTGCCCTCGCGGATGCGCACCAGATGGTGTGGGAGTTCGCCTGACTTCTTATTGCGGGTTTCCAGATACGCCTCAAAATCGCCGCCGTGGCGCTTGATGCTGGTGGCATACTTGTCCAACTGCTGCAGCAATTCCAGAATCTCCGCCAATTGTTTCTGGTTGAATTCCTTTTTGTCCGCAAGGCTGCGAAGTTTCACGTCCTCCGTCCCGAGCTGGATCAAAATCTCGGTCATCTGGTGGTCGTCCTCGACATATTCCTCGCGCTTCTTTCTCCGGATCTGGTACAGCGGTGGCTGTGCGATATAAACATACCCCTGCTTGATGAGGAGCGGCATTTGGCGATAAAAGAATGTCAGCAACAGCGTGCGGATGTGCGAGCCATCCACGTCGGCATCGGTCATGATGATGATCTTGTGATAGCGCAGCCGCTCCATATTGAAGGCACCCTCGCCGTCGCCATCGCCGATTCCCGTGCCGATGGCCGTGATCATGGTCCGGATTTCGTTGTTCTGCAGCACCTTGTCCAGGCGCGCCTTCTCCACGTTGATGAGCTTGCCTCGGATCGGAAGAATCGCCTGGAACTTGCGGTCGCGCCCCTGCTTGGCCGAGCCGCCGGCTGAGTCGCCCTCGACAATGTACAATTCCGTGTTTGCCGGGTCGCGGTCCGAGCAATCGGCCAGCTTGCCGGGCAGGCCGCCGGTCCCAAGGGCGGTTTTGCGCACCGCTTCGCGGGCTTTGCGCGCAGCTTCGCGGGCACGGGCCGCAGTCAGCGCCTTGTCCACGATTTTCTTCGCAACGGACGGGTTGGAATCGAAAAAGCTCATCAGCCCTTCGTAGATGGCCGAGGCCGCAACGCTTTCAACCTCCGGTGAGAGAAGTTTCACCTTGGTCTGCGACTCGAATTTCGGGTCGCTGTGCTTGATGGAGATCACCGCAGCCAAGCCCTCGCGCACGTCATCGCCTGAAATCGCGGGGTCTTTTTCCTTCAGGATATTGTTGGACTTGGCGTACTGGTTGATTGACCGCGTCAATGCCGTCCTGAAACCGGAAAGGTGCGTGCCGCCATCCGGGTTATGCACCGTGTTGGTATAACAAAGCACCATTTCGCTGTAGCCGTCGTTGTACTGCAGCACCGCATCCAGATGCACCTCGACTTTTTTCTCCGCTGTCTCCACATCAGTCTGTTTGCGGATGATGACCGGCTTGGAGTGCACGGGAACTTTGCTTTTGTTCAGCTGCTTGATGAACTCCTCAATGCCGTCCTTGTAATAGTAAACTTCCGGCTCGCTCTTTGGCGTGCGTTCATCGAGGAAGGTAATTTTCAGTCCGGAATTCAAAAAGGCCAGTTCACGCAGACGCTGGGTGATCCGGTCCGACTTGAATTCCATGGTCTCCTTGAATATCTCATTGTCCGGCTTGAAGGTGATAAGGGTGCCGGTCGATTTGCTTTTGCCGATCACTTCAAGCTTTTGGGTCGTCTTGCCGCGCTCAAAAGCCATGTGATAGACCTTGCCGTTGCGCGACACCTCCACCTCAAACCATTCGGAAACCGCGTTGACGCATTTGGCGCCAACGCCGTGAGTGCCGCCTGAAAATTTGTAACCGCCCTGCCCGTATTTGCCGCCGCTGTGGAGGGTTGTTAGCACCAGTTCAACGCCGGGTATTTTGTATTGGGGATGCGGATCCACCGGAATGCCGCGCCCGTTGTCGCGGATGGAAATCGAGCCATCCACATGGATCACGACCTCAATCTTGTCGCAATGGCCGGCCAGATGTTCGTCCACCGAATTGTCCAGCACCTCCGAAACGCAATGGTGCAGAGCCCGTTCATCGGTCCCGCCGATATACATTCCCGGCTTCTTCCGGACTGCTTCCAAGCCTTCCAGTTTGCCCAATTTCGATGAATCATAATGATCTGGCATATCGGGAAATATTCTCAAAAACAAGCAGTGTCAGCAACCTAATTCTGGAGAAAAATCGCATCACAACCCATTAATTTTGAATGGGTTATGCGGCTTGCAAACATGCGCTGTGCGGAAGGAAAATGAAAGGCCCCGGAACCGCTTCGACAGCTCCGGGGCCAGCTTACTAACAAGGGAAACTGGATCAACTGCAACCGAGAGAAGATCCGCAATTCAAACAAGTGGCGCATGAGCCCGTATGCTTGATCTTGCTGCTGCCGCATTCCGGACAAGCCATCCCATCGCGGTAGCGTACCGTCAGCCCATCGCTCTCTTTTTCTCCGGAATGGCGTATCGCCATCTTGTGGACATTGGCTGTGGGCGAGTCATGCTCCACCGCCAATTCGGGCACCGGCCTATTTAACGTTTTTTTTTCAGCCTCCCGCACTTCCTTCATCGGGAATTCGGGCTGGTTGAAGTTCGGCGAATTGGCCTCGCGGTAACCCTCGATAAACTGGCAGCCCAGCCAGCGGAAAATGTAATCCGTGATCGACTTCGCAATCGGGATGTCGGGATTCTTTGTAAACCCGCTGGGTTCATACCGCGTATGGGCGAACTTCTTGACCAATGCCTCCAACGGAACGCCATACTGGAGCGAGAGCGAAACCATCGTGCCCAACGCATCCATCAGGCCGCCGATTGTGCTGCCTTCCTTGGCCATCGTGATGAAAACCTCACCCGGCTGCTTGTCATCAAACAAGCCCACTGTGATGTATCCTTCATGGCCTGCGATATCGAACTTGTGCGTGATGGAAATACGTGTGTCGCTCATACGGCGGCGCACGGGCCGGGGCATTTCGGCAACCACGGGCGCCGGAGCTTCATCCTTGCCGCCCATGTCCTTCGTCTTTTTCGTGTTCAGCGGGGCCGAACGCTTCGATCCGTCGCGGTAAATGGCGATGGCTTTCAAGCCCAGTTTCCACCCTTCGATGTAGGTGTTCATGATGTCCTCGACCGTGGCCGTGCTCGGCAGGTTCACCGTCTTGGAAATGGCGCCGCTCAGGAACGGCTGCGCCGCGGCCATCATGCGAATATGCCCTTTATAGTGGAGGGACCGGGTTCCATTGGCCGGTTTGAAGGCGCAATCGAAAACCGCAAGGTGTTCTTCCTTCAACGCCGGGGCTCCTTCGATGGTGTCATTTTTGTCAATATACTCAACCATGGCAGCGGTCTGTTCGTCCGAATACCCCAGGTTTTTCAACGCCTGCGGGACCATCTGGTTGACAATCTTCAGCATGCCGCCGCCCGCGAGAAGCTTGTACTTCACCAGCGCAATGTCAGGCTCGATGCCGGTCGTGTCGCAGTCCATCAGGAAACCGATGGTCCCGGTCGGGGCCAGTACGGTCACCTGCGCGTTGCGGTACCCGTGTTCATGCCCCTTTTCAAGGGCTTCATCCCAGGCGTTGCGCGCCGCTTCCTGCAGGTAGGCCGGGCAGCTCGGGTCGATATGATCCACGCTCTGGCGGTGCAACCGGATGACCTCCAGCATGGACTCCACATTGTCCTTGGACAAGGGCTTATCGATGTTGAAACAGCGCGCATCCCGGTAGCCCGGGAACGGGCCGACATGCGACGCCAGCTCGGCGCTGACTTCGTAGGCATGGCCGGTCATGATGGCGGTCAGGGCGCCCGCCAGCCCGCGGGCCTCGTCGGAATCATAACCATATCCATAACTCATGATAAGCGAACCAAGATTCGCGTAGCCCAGGCCCAAGGTGCGATAAATATGGGAGTTGACCGTGATGGCCGCCGTCGGATAACAGGCGTTGTCCACCAGGATTTCCTGAGCGGTAATGAAGATGCGCACCGCCGCCTTGTAGCGTTCCACATCGAAGGTTCCATCCTCCTTTTTGAATTTGACGAGGTTCAGCGATGCCAGATTGCAGGCCGTGTCGTTGAGGAAGAGGTATTCCGAGCACGGGTTGGTGGAATGCTGGCGGTCGGTGCCCTTGCAGGTGTGCCACTTGTGGATCGTGTCGTCAAATTGCATGCCCGGGTCCCCGCAGGTCCAGGTGCCTTCGGCGATTTTTCTTAACAACTCTCTGGCGCTCTTTTTCTCCACCTTGCGGTTGCCCATCACGGTGCGCGTCCACCACTCCCCGTCCTTCATGGCTGCTTCGACAAAGCTGTCACTGGCGCGGACGGTCAGATTTTCGTTCTGATACATCACGGAACCGTAGGCGTCGCCGTTGAAATTGCCGTCGTACCCCTGCTCAATGAGCGCCCAGGCCTTTTTCTCTTCCTTCATCTTGCACTCGATGAATTCCTCAATGTCCGGGTGCCAGTCCTTGAGCGTGTTCATCTTGGCCGCGCGGCGGGTTTTGCCGCCCGATTTCACCACATTGGCGATCTGGTCATAGACCTTTAAAAACGACAACGGCCCGCTGGGGCGCCCGCCGCCGCTCATTTTTTCGCGGGTGGAACGGATGGTTGAAAGGTCCGTGCCCGTGCCCGAACCAAACTTGAACAGCATGGCCTCGCTGCGCGCCAGTTCCATGATGGATTCCATGTTGTCATCCACGCTCTGGATGAAACACGCGCTGCACTGCGGCTTTTCATATTGGGTCGCCGCGCGCTCAGCCTTGCCGGATTCGCGATTGTAGAAAAAATTGCCGCGGCCGCTGGTTTTGCCGGTGCCATACTGGTGGTGCAAGCCCACGTTGAACCAGACCGGCGAATTAAACGCGCCGAACTGGTTGACGCAAAGCCAGGTCAGCTCTTCATAAAAAATCTCAGCGTCTTCCTTCGAGGCAAAATAGCCGTCGGCGATTCCCCAATCCGCGACCGTCCGCGTCACGCGATGGATCAACTGCTTGATGGAGTTTTCCCGGCCGCCCTTCGCCGGGTCAGTGCCATGCGAGATGTCGCCATAAAAATATTTTGAAACCGCTATCTTCGTGGCCAGAAGGCTCCAGGATTTCGGGACCTCAACATTCTCCTGCTTGAAAATAATTTTGCCGCCGTCATCCGCGATTTCAGCGGTTCGGAGCTCCCACTCGATCTCATCATACGGATGCACGCCGTCCCGGCTAAACACACGTTTAAAACTCATGCCTGTGCCTGTGGGAGCGGTTTGGCGTCTCCCCAATTTACCGGTTGCAGGCTCGTTTGTGCGTGAAATTTTGCTGGAAGCTTGGATCATACTTTTCCCTCAGATATCTAATTTAGCTTAACTATTCAAATGTTCTATGTACTTGTCGTGAAATCTACTCAAAATCCGACGATGAATTGCGAAAGTAACTCTACTAATTGTAGTGTCAAACCAAAATCTCGTCAAATATCCACAATATGTGGATAGAATGCGAATATCCTGTGGATATCAGGATTGGGGCGACATTTGGGCTTCGCTCTTGCCTTTCACAACCCATTGCAGCGGGCAACCTTCCAGATCAAACTCGGCCCGGACCTGGCGTTCCAGGTAACGCTGGTAGTCCGGCGTCCATAATTTCTTGTCGTTTATAAAGGCCACAAGCGTGGGAATTTCAACCCCCTCTTTCTTCGGGGAAACATAGTAAATCTTCATGGATTTACCCAGATTCGAGGCCGGATTCTGCAGGCTGAGCGCCTTTTGGATCACTCGATTCAAAATACCCGTCGGCAAAGCCTGCAATTTGAGTGCCCTGATTTTTTTCATCGCCTGCAGCCAAAGCTCCAGGCCCTTGCCTGACTCAGCGCTAATAAACAACACTGGCGCATAGCTGACAAAAAACAGCTCCCGGCGCACGGCTTCCTCATATTCCTTGCGGAACTCCTGGTCGTTCGTGGCTTTTGCCTGCTTCAACGCTTCCTTCGACACCAAATCCCATTTGTTCACCAAAATGACGCAGGGCTTGGCCGCGTCCTGGATCAATCCCGCGATCTTCTTTTCCTGTACACTGACACCTTGCAAAGCGTCAACAACCAGCACGCAAAGATGCGACCGGTTGATCGTGTGGGCCGTCCGCCCGGTCATGGCCTGCTCCAGTTCATCCTTGATGCGGCCCTTCTTCCGCATGCCGGCCGTATCCACAAAGCAATACGACTGCCCGTAGTGCGTGAACTCCACATCCACCGCATCACGCGTCGTGCCGGCAATCGGGCTGACAATGACACGGTCCTCTTTCAACAGCGCGTTGATCAGGGAGGATTTCCCCACATTAGGCCGCCCCACCATGGCCACCCGGAATTGCGTCTCGGATCTATCGGGCGGCGCCTCCCCGGCAGTCCAGTTTTCAGCCAGGGCCGACATGAGTTCGTCCATTCCCAGCCCGTGCGCCGCCGAAATCGGAAACACCTTGGAAAATCCAAGCCGGTAAAACTCGGATGCGGCATCCGCCTGCTTTCCGGAATCAACCTTGTTCACCACCAAAAAAATGCGCTTCTTCTGCGCCCTGCGAAGCTTGGAAGCCACCGCGGCATCCAGCGGATTCAGCCCGTCCCGCCCGTCCACCACCAGCAAGATGTCCGAAGCCGTTTCCATGGCAATATCGACCTCGCGCTGGATGGCCTCTTCAAAACCTGACTGGTCCTCGAGACCTATCCCACCGGTATCCACCAATGTGAACGGATGCCCCTGCCAGACGCAATCATGGCTGACCCGGTCCCGCGTCACCCCCGGGAAATCATAAACCAGGGAAATCTGCTTTCGCGCAATCCGGTTGAACAGCGCCGATTTGCCGACATTCGGCCTCCCCACAATTGCAACGATCGGACTCATGTAAAAAGCCTCAATGGCGCGACCCGCCGGACACGGTCGCGGCGCTGCCATTGGCCAGTTGGATGCCGCGCGACATATAGACAACCAGTGAAATAAAGGTGAAAAGCCCGGCCAACCACACCATCTGGCGGATGGGCAAAAAACTCAGCTTCAACAAAATGGCTGACACAGTTGCCAGTTGCAGGCAGGTGGCAACCTTGCCGGTCCAGTGGGGTATGACCTGGATCTTGTGGTTCAGAACATGCAGCACCAAAAACCCCACAAGCTGGATCGCGTCGCGCCCGAGCACCAGAACCAAAAACCAGAGTGGCAAATGGTTCAATCCCGGCACTTTAATAAAACTCAATGTGACAATCGCCGAAAGCATCAGCGCCTTGTCCGCAATCGGGTCCAGGAGCGCGCCGATTTCACTCCTCTGTTTGTACTTGCGCGCGATCCAGCCATCCAACGCATCGGAAACGGATGCCGCCAAAAAAGCCCCGACCGCAATCCACCGGAACAATTCCTGGTGCGACGGCAGGTCGTAGTACAACAACCCCGCGATAAACACGGGGATGAGCAAAATCCGGAAAATGGTGATGTACGTCGCGAAAGTCATGTGCCAGGTTTTCTGAATTCTAAATTCTGCATTCTTCCATTTTCACTGCGCTTCCGCGCTCGCGACGGATGTCGCGAATTGCGTCTTTGCGTTAAATCTTCCCCTCATCCAGCATCCGCAAGGTCCGGTTCAGCCGCGACAGCACGCGTTCCTTGCCCATCACTTCCAGCATGGGATACAACGAAGGCCCGATCGGGCGCCCGGAAACGCCCAAACGGCACGGATGCACAAACGCGGCCGTTTTCAACCCACCCGCCGTTGCCGATTCCACCAGGGCTGCCTCCAAAGCCTCAGCCTTCCATGAGGACAGTTGCGTAAATTTTGCGATCAACTCCCGGAGCCGCTCCACCGCCACATCCGCTTTCAATGTCTTGGCCACTGCCTTGGGATCGTATGCAAATTCCTCATTCAAAAACGGCTCAATCCATTCCGGCAAATCGCGGCCCAGCTTGATTTTTTCCCGAATAACATCCAACGCACCCTGCAAATAAGCGGCGTCGATTTTCGAAATATCCACTCCCTTGTGCGCCAGATAGTGGCGCGCATATTCATGGTAGGCCTGCGGTGTGAACGCGCGCCAGTATTCGCCATTCACCCAATAAAGTTTGTTCAAATCGAAGCGCGCATTGCCCCGGTTGACCTGCGGCAAATCAAACTTTTCGATCACCTCGCCGATGTCGATCACCTCGCGGTTGTCCTTCGGCGACCAGCCTAACAGACAGAGATAATTCCGCAGCGCCTCGGGCAGGTAACCCTGTTCGATGTACTCGCCAACCGAGGCTCCTTCGTCGCGCTTGCTCATCTTCGACCCGTTCGTGTTCAGGATCAGCGGGATGTGCGCGTATTTCGGCGGCTGCGCCCCCAACGCCTCGAACAAGGCGATATGCTTGTGCGTGTTGGACAAATGGTCCTCGCCCCGGATGACGTGGGTGATTTTCATCTCCAGATCATCCACCACATTCACAAAATGAAACACCGGCGAGCCGTTCTTGCGCACGATCGTCGGATCCGGTTCCGTTGTCCGGTCAAACGTGATCTCGCCGCAAATCAAATCCTTAACGATGCCCGGCGTTTTCGGCAGCCGGAAGCGGATCGAGCCGTCGGGGTCACTGTAGGCTTTGTCAGCAGCCAATAGTTTTTCGACATACCCCTTATAGAGATCCGAACGCTGGCTTTGATAATATGGACCCAGGTCCCCTTTCCCCCCGCCGCCTTCCTGAGCGCCTTCATCCCAGTCCAAGCCCAGCCATTTCAACCCCTTGAAAATAATGGCCACAGCCTCGGGCGTATTGCGCGCGGCGTCGGTGTCCTCGATGCGCAGGATGAATTTGCCTCCCGTATGACGGGCATACAGCCAGTTGAACAGCGCCGTGCGGGCGCCTCCAATATGCAGCAAACCCGTCGGCGACGGGGCAAAACGAACACGAACATCACTCATAAATTTATCCAGGGGGATTTGAACCAGCTATTTAACCGCAACCGACGCCAGGACGGCAACTACAACATTTATAAAACTCAGCGGACATAAAATGGCCGAACCAGCAGAGGAAAATGAAGAATGTGGAATTCGGAAAACTAGGACCGCCACGGCCTCGTCATTGCGAGGAGCACAGCGCAGCCGGATGACGCGGCAATCCAGGGCAATTAGATGGAGGGATGGGTGCCGCGAGCCCCATCCTGCGTATCCCACACGCGTCATATTTATCCCGGGGGATTTTGGCGGTAAACCCAGACGGGTTCTTTCTCTCCAGCGTTGGCCTCCTCGATAAAGCGATCTATGATCTTGCGGTTGGGTGAAAGCGAGCAAACCGGATCGGTCGCGGCGGGATCACCGACGAGCAAGGCCGCCTGGCAGCGGCAGCCGCCATAGTCAATCTCGCGCTGGGGGCACTCACGGCAGGGCAACGGCATCCATTCCGTACCGCGGAATCGGTTAAAGCTGGCCGATTCATTCCAAATAGCCGCGAGACTTTGTTCCCGAACATTATCGAAAGAGAGGCCCGCGATGCTGCTCGCATTCGGGCAAGGTAAAACCTGCCCCATCGGATTGACCGTCAAGTAACGGCGGCCCCATCCCTGCATGCATGGTTTGGGACGATCTTCATAATAATCAGGCAGGACATAAAAAATATCCATTTTTCCCGCCAGCCGCGCTTTGGCAGCACGGCCCACCTCGATTGCTTCTTGAACCTGCCTGTGTGCGGGCAGCAGTTGGGGTTGGTTCAATTTTCCCCAGCCATAATACTGGACGTTTGCAAGTTCCAACCTCACCGCACCAAGTGATTCCGCAAAACGGATAATCTCAGCCAGGCGCCCGATGTTAGCGCGATGCAGTACAACATTCAGACTAAGAGGCAATCCCGCCTCGCGAATACTTTGCACTGCATTGAGCTTCGAATCATGAGCTTTGCTCCCGGCAATGGCATTGGCCAGTGCCGGCTCATCAGCCTGAAAACTAATCTGCACTGAATCGAGCCCGGCGTCCTGCAGTTCCCTCGCGCGCGCAGCGGTCAGGCCGATTGCGCTCGTAATAAGGTTTGTATAGATCCCGAAATTGCGCGCCGCCCGAATCAACTCTGCCAGATCTTTCCGGCCAAGCGGTTCACCTCCGGAGAGCCCGAGTTGCAGGACGCCCAGGGCGCCGGCTTCGGCGAATACGCGCTTCCACTCCCCGGTGGAAAGTTCCTGGCCGTCGGGATATTGCGCTGGATTGGAACAATAGGGGCAATGGAGCGGACACCGGTAGGTGAGTTCCGCCAGCAAGGCATAAGGCCGCTCTTTCATGACGAAAAGACCATCAGGTTCCGTTGCTTGAGGTCGGCTAACGTTTCCAGCACATCGCGACGGAGCTCCTCTTCAGCCTCGTCATACTCTTCCTGCAGGCCGCGGATGATGCCTTCAATGGTAAGATCGCCCTGGCAACGACTGACGATCTCATGCGCCGTCTGGTTCAGGATCAGGATTCCTTCAGGATAAAGCAGCACCGGGCTCCCGCTCACCTCGTCGATTTGCAAACGCACGCGTGGCGCCAGAGTTGGCCAGCTTTGTGGATCGAGATCATTCATGGGACGGAAGGTGTCGTAACCGCTCCGGGGCCATATTTCAGGTGAATGCCATCCAGGATGGCCCAAAGCAGATCGCACTTGAAGATCAGCGCGCGCACGGCCTCGCGCTGAAGTTCCGCAGTATCACAATACTTAAGTGTAAGTGCCAGCGCACCATCGGAATCCTTGCGGGCCTGCGTCAGGCGGCGCTGGAAATAATCGAACCCCCAAGGCTTGACCCACTTGTAGTTCACTTGAAAAGCTTCGAGCCTCTTGGCCATGAGATCGGGCGCGAACAACTCCGTCAGCGAGGAGGACATCGAGATGATCCAGGGTTTCTCGCGGCAAAAGTGGACATAGGCATCAACCGCAAAGCGCACAGATGGCGCCACATGGTCGCCTAACAACATTTCCTCACGTGGAATCCCGCAAGCCGCGCCCAGGCGGAGCCAAGCCTCGATTCCGCCCTCTTCACCCTGCGCGCCATCGTGCTCCACGATGCGGTACGTCCAGAGTCGGCGGATCTCATGCGAAGGGCAATTCGAGAGGATGGCCGCGTCCTTGACTGGAATATTCTTTTGATAATAAAAGCGATTGATCACCCATCCCCGGATCGCTTCCGGCGCAAGCTGGCCGGTGTTCATCAGCAAATGAAAGGGATGCTTATCGTGGTAAGATCGGACGCCGATTTCCCTCAACTTGTTGATGAACGTATCGTGGTCCCAGAGAGCTTCGCTCATAAGGTAAACTCCATGCCATCCTGCCCGATTGTGACCCCGGCGGCCTCAACTTCCGCGCGCTCGGTGGAGCCAGGCTGTAAAATCGGATTGGTGTTGTTGATGTGAAGAAAAATCTTATAACGCGCGCGCAGATTACGCAAGACATTCAAGCCATGCGTCTGAATGGGAAGATGCCCCATTTCCAGCGCTGTGCGCGATGTTCCTTTCACTCGTTTTAACTCGTCGTCGCACCAGAATGTGCCATCGAAGAGCACTGCATCCGCCTCCCCCAGCGCGGCAAGCAGGTCCGGCGTCAGGCAACCCACATCCGGCGCGACGAGCAGTTTTCCTCCGGTCCGATCGTCCTTGATTTCATACGCAACGCTTTGCGCTCCATCCCCGGCATTTCGGGGAAAATAAAGGGGTGGCGACTGCGCAAGGGCAATAGCCCGATAGGACAAGCCGCTTGCCCTTCCATTTTTCGATGGTAAAGGCGAAAAATTGTCCCGTGGCGGCTCATGCCACTGCAGGCCACAAAAAGCACCCAGCAGCGCCTCGATTCGAAGCCCCTCGACAAGGGTTTCACGCACGGCATGGGTGGCGTGAATCGTCAGGGCATCCCCTTCCCTCAACAGCAACAAGCCCAGCGCGTGATCGAGATCCGCATTTGTCAGCAGAACCGCTTCAATGGGGTTGAAGCGGAGGGCTGTTCCCTCCGGATGAAATTTCGGAAAGGCTTCCACCTGGGCGCGCAAGTCGGGCGAAGCGTTGACAAGATACCAGCGGCCTCCATCGGCGGAAAAGGCGACCCCCGATTGAGTCAATGGCGGAATGCGCCCCTTTCTTGCCTCCTGGCAATTGGGGCAACGGCAATTCCACTGAGGTAATCCTCCTCCTGCGGCCGCGCCGAGAAGTCGTACAAAAATACTAACTCCTCAAGAAAGCTAACTTAGGCCGTGGCGGAGTACGAGGTGCTCTCGAAAAAGATGGGGACTTCCTTGAGCGCGGGTTTGTTCCACGATTTCTTGGTCTTCCTATTCATATTTTTCATAGGTCTATTAGCTAAATATCTTTTGAAAAATAATCAAGGTTTATTACGGCCTTTATTCCCAAAAAAATCAAAAACACCAAAAAACCGGGCTTTTTCCCTTAGCCCCCCTTAAAATTCGTAGGTCAGGCCCGCATAAAAGCCGCGGCGATTGCCATATTTCACCGCCCCTTCCCCAATGCCAGTACCACTGTTCAGAACATAAACCTGGTCAAAAACATTGAGGACATCAAATCGTACCGTCAAATCTCCCGCACCCCATATCTTTTTGAATGTGTGTCCAATGCCAAGATTCACCGGGTAATAGGATTGAAGCTTGTCCTGATTGGCGAATCCCGATCGAATTCCATCCCCATACAGAACGTCGCCGTGTATCGTGCTGTCCATCCAAGTGTAAGAAGCCCCTGCGGAGGCGGTATAAAACTGTTGCTGGTCAAAACGAACGTTATGGTTGGAAATGTAGGCCAGTTCATCGGCACCGAATTCAAACTGGCTGGCAACGATATTCCTTGCCCAGGAATCCATTGCTGCGAAATTTCCGTAGGCGGAAAAGCCTTCATGGGTGTAATTCACCGATAATTCCGCGCCATACATCGAGGCCGTGGCGTAATTGTAGGGCGAGCGGATATTGGCCGCGCCGAACTGTCCGTCATCGATCTGGTCTGTCGCCTGTTTGTAATAGCCGTCAACACCCACTTCCAGGCCGGGTAAAAAATGATGGGTCACCCCGGCATCAACATAGTGGGAGCGCTCGGCTTTGACGGGATTGTCAGTATCCAGATCGGCGGCATTGGTGGTGTTGTCGAACTGGCTGACCGTACCGGGTGATATATTCATCAATTGAGGCGGATCGAAGTAGCGCGCGTAACCCGCGTGGAAGGCCGTGTTTTTATCCACTTGGTAAACCGCATTGATGCGGGGACTGAGTTGATTTTCATCTGTGTAGGCTTCAACCTGCTCAAAGCGCAAGCCAAAATTGATCGTCAGTTGCCCGGTCACTTTCCATTCGTCCTGGATGTAAAAGGCAAAATCGTAGCCGCGTTTGAAATGGTCGTCCGTAATGGCATATGGGTCGCCCATGGGATTTCCGCTCGGATCCGTGTTATAAACCTGCGTACTATTGTGGGTGCCCGCGCCTTGGGTATCGCCTAGAAAGCCTGCCCGAATCGTATGTGAATCACCCGCGTGATAGGTAAAATCGGCTTGGGCGCCATTGGTAAGAATATACTGGCTGACCCGGCCCGCCACTCCGCTGAAATAAAGATCGCCGTTCATATCGGGATTGAATAAAACCGAGCTGTAACGGTTCACCTGCGAAATTTGGAGGGAAAAATCGTCGATCGTTTGCTGATAAGCGATGAATCCGTAGTAGGTCTGCTCGTGTTGCGTTTCATTCAGGCTGCTCGAATCAACGGGCGTCGGAGCCGTGGTTGTCCCGCTGAAATCCAAGCTGGTAACCTGCCCAGGCGTATTGGGAATCTGGTAATCGGCGGCGGAGCCGCTGAAAACAAAGCTCAAGCGCCCCGCATCCCCGAGCTGCCGGGAAACATAGGCAAAACCTTTATATTGGTTGGTCTCATCGTGGATGGCCACACTGCTGGAGGTCGGATTTTCCAGGCCAAGGCTGTCGTGTATGTAACTGCCCGTGAAATAAAAATCGGTGCCGCCCGAGGATCCCCCATAAGAAAAAGTGGGTTTCGCTGTGTCATAACTCCCGCCATAAAAACTGGCAGCTCCCCCATTCAGATTCGTTCCGGTTTTCGTTCGGATATCAACGATGCCGTAGTTTCCTTCGGGATAATAAGCTGACAGTGCGCCCACTTTCGTCGTGACGCTCTGGACAAACCGGGTGTCGATGTCCTGGTCGAATCCGTTAATCCCGGAGGGCAGCAGTGTTCCATTGATATAATAGCGGTAATAGGGGTCCTCCCCGCGGAAATGGATTGATCCGTAGCTGTCATCGGAAACACCGGGCGTGTGTGCGAGAATCTCGTTGAATTTGGCGCCTTGCCCCTGTCCAATCGTATTGATTTGTTGCTGATCCAGGGTGTACATGCTCGTCCCTGCGCTCAAATCGATCTGCTGACGATTCGACTCGCCCGGTCCCAGCGCAGTGGCCGTGACAATAATGGGAGGCAATTGGATCGGTTCCCCGGGTGGAACTGTCGAGGCGCTCGGAGTGGTATCTGTTTCTTTGCTTTTTATTTCGGATTTATTCTGAACCGCCATTGAAGCAGTGTCCGTGATCTGGGCGTTAAGTCCCCTAATGCTGAGGCCCAGAAAAAGGAGAATGAGCAAAGATATCCCGTTCATGATTAATCCCGGTCTATTTTTCTCGTTTTGTGTTAATGATTTGGCCGAATTTGTCCTGCCAGCAGCACCCGTCACGCCGCGTGAAACACCGGATTAAGCGCTTCGGCCAATACATCCAGCTCTTTCAATTCGGGCTCCGTGATCGACTTGAACTTCATGGCCAGATCCAGCGCAATGGGAAGTGTCATCGGCCAGGGTTGTATTGGAAACTCACGGCCCACGAAAGTCAATCCCTGCCTGATACCCGGGTTTTAACAACACTGCGCCGAGTTGAATTTCGCCCTGTTTCACCCTCCGAAACAGGCATATTTTAGTGACGGGAACCCGCATTCAATAAGATTGACGCTTCCATCGTCCTGCTTAATCCTTAGTATGTGAATTATTTGCAACGCGCCCGGCTTGTGATCGATATCGAGGTCGAAAGCCTACTCAGCTTGAAAAAACGCCTGGACGGCGATTTCAACAAGGCGGTTGAACTGACCGTCGCGGCCCTCAAGCACCGCAACAAAGTCATCGTCATCGGCGTCGGCAAGTCCGGCCATGTCGGCGACAAAATCGCCGCCACCCTCACCAGCACCGGGGCGCCTGCCGTTGTTTTGAACGCCCTCAACGCGGTGCATGGCGATTTGGGAATCGTCTCCAAGGGCGACGTTGTGCTCGCGCTGAGCTACAGCGGCGAAACCGAGGAACTGCTGCGCATCCTCCCGGCCATCAAGCGCGAAGGCATCACCTTGATCGCCTTGAGCGGCAACCCCGCTTCCACTCTCGCAAAAAATGCCGATGTTTATCTCGATGTCTCCGTCTCGCGCGAGGCTTGCCCACTCAATCTCGCCCCAACCTCCAGCACCACAACCATGCTGGTCATGGGCGATTGCCTGGCCATGGCGGTACTCGAGGCGCAGGGCGTAAACAAGGATGACTTCGCCCGTTTTCACCCCGGCGGAATCATCGGCCGCAACCTTCTGTTGAGCGTGGCCGATGTCATGCGCTCCCTGGACAAGGTCTCCGTCCTCAAAAACACGGACAAAGTCAGCGCCTGCCTGCAGGAAATGACCGCCAAACGCTGCGGCGCCACCGTGGTCGTCAACTCCAAAGGCCAGTTGGAAGGCATCTACACCCATGGCGATTTTGTCCGCAGTTATCAAAACAACAAGGACATCGGAAATATGCCGCTCGGCAAGGTGATGACCCAAAATCCGATTTGCGTACGGGTTGACAAACTCGCGGTCGAAGTCCTCAATATCTTCGAAAATCACCGGATCGAGGATCTCATCGTGATCGACAAGAAGCGCAAGCCTGTCGGTTTGATCGACGTCCAGGATTTGACCCGGTTGAAACTTTTGTAATTTACTTTTGTAATTTGTAAATCGAACCCAAACTGAAAGAACTATGATAGCCAAAGACTTGAAAAAGGGCGTTGCCATCAAATGGAAAAACGATGTCTGTATTGTACAGGAAACCACGCATCGCACGCCGGGAAACCTCCGCGCGTTTGTGCAAGCCACCCTGCGTTCGATTTCCAACGGGCGATCCTTCGACGAGCGCTTCAGCTCGACGGCCACGGTCGAAACGGTCAACGTTTCAAACGAAAAATGGGATTATTCCTACAAGGATCAGTCGGGCTACAATTTCATCAATCCCGACACCTACGACAACCTGGCCCTTGCGGAAAATCTGGTGGGCGACGCCAAAAATTACCTGACTGAAAACCTCCAATGCACCATCACGTTTGTGGAAGGCAAGGCCGTGGAAGTGGAACTGCCGCCTGTCGTTGAACTCAAGATCAGCGAGTCGGCCGACGGCGTGAAAGGCGATTCCTCCAACAATGTGATGAAACCCGCCACGCTCGAAACCGGCCTGCAGGTGCAGGTGCCGCTGTTTATCAAGGAAGGCGAAAAAATCCGCATCGACAGCCGTACCGGCAAATACCTGAGCCGCGCGTAAATCCGCGTTGGATTTCAGGAGAGGGAGCGCGGGCGTCCCGCCTGCACCGAGAGGCATCCTGCCTCTCGGATGTATTAGATGTTTCCCAGAAAATCTGTTTTTAGTTGCACCGCTGCAGGATTGTTATGCCGCTGAATCTCAATACAACCTTCCCTGTCTCGTAAACCGTGTGTTCGAACTCCGCCTTCATCTCCTGGGCGTTGTCTGTCTCGTAGAGCGTAACGGTGAGAGTTTCCTTCTGCTTCTTGTCCGTTGACTCGTACTGATCGGTAAATGGCTTGCCCCACTGGCTTATTTTGACTGCAAGCATATGCTTGATCACAGCATCTCGGCCTGGTGTACCCGTCCAGATATCGGAAACAATCAGATGCTCACCCTTCTTGTATCCAACCAATACAGTGGAGTCCAGACCTTGATGCCACTTGGCCGGTACAGATTTAAAATCGTTCGGGATCTCTGTAGCATGCAAAACGAATGGCAATAAACAGAGCGCGTAAATCTGCATCCAACAAGCCGCTTTGTCTCCCAACTTCACCAAGTCATATTACCCTAACGGTTAGAAAATTAGCAATTGGCAATATTGTCCCTTAAAATCCGCGTCCATCCGCGCAATCTGCGGATAAACCTTTGTTTGGTTGAAGTAGGGACGACAGCAGCGCCCGTGCCTCCATTATTTTTTGCGGCTTGGCGCAAAAAATTAATTCATAGCGCAGGTACAAAACAAATTCCGGTCGCCATAGACGTTATCGACCCGTGAAACCGGCGGCCAATATTTGTTTTCCTTGAGCCAGGTCACGGGATAAACCGCCAGCTCGCGCGAATACGGACGGTCCCAGGCGTCCGACAGCACATCAGCCGCGGGATGCGGCGCGCGTTTCAGCGGATTGTTGACCCGGTCCAGCTTACCCTCTTCAATTTGCGAAATCTCCTTCCGGATCGAAATCAGGGCATCGCAAAAACGATCCAGCTCCCCCTTCGACTCGCTTTCGGTCGGCTCAACCATCAACGTTCCGGGAATCGGCCACGACATCGTCGGCGCGTGAAACCCGTAATCCATCAAGCGTTTCGCCACATCCTCGACTTCCACACCCGAAGCCACCTTCAGCGGACGGAGATCCAGAATGCATTCGTGCGCCACATAACCGGCCTTGCCCTTGTAGAGAACCGGATAATAAGGCTCCAATCGCTTGGCAATGTAATTGGCATTCAAAATCGCCATGGAACTTGCCCGTGCGAGGCCCTGCCCGCCCATCAACGCGATATACACCCATGAAATGGGAAGGATGCAACCGCTGCCCCAGTTCGTGGCAGAAACCGCACCCGCTGAATCAGCAGCGGCGGGATCGCCCGGTAAAAACGGTTTCAGGTGCGCTGCCACACAAATCGGGCCCATCCCCGGACCGCCGCCGCCGTGCGGGATGCAAAACGTTTTGTGGAGGTTCAAGTGGCAAACATCGGCCCCGATGCTGCCGGGACTGCAAAGCCCCACCTGCGCGTTCATGTTGGCGCCGTCCATATAGACCTGCCCGCCGTTGTCATGCACGATGCGGCAAATCTCGCGGATGGATTCCTCAAAAACGCCATGTGTGGAAGGATAAGTGACCATCAATGCGGCAAGATCGTCGCGCATGGCCTCGGCTTTCGACTTCAAATCGCCCAAGTCAATTTCACCCTGCGCATTACACGCCACAACAACAACTTGATAGCCCGCCATCACGGCGCTGGCAAAATTGGTCCCGTGGGCCGACTGCGGAATCAGGCAAACATGGCGTTTCCCCTGCCCGATGGATTCATGATAAGCCTTGATGGCCAGCAACCCGGCATATTCACCCTGGGAACCGGCATTGGGCTGGAGCGAAACCGCTTCAAAGCCTGTCAACTTTGCCAGCCAAGCCTCCAAATCCAAAATGAGTTGTTTGTAGCCGGCTGTCTGGTCCACTGGCGCCAAGGGATGTATATTGGCAAACTCCGGCCAGGTAACCGGGTACATTTCGGCCGCCGCATTCAATTTCATTGTGCAGGAGCCCAGCGGAATCATCGAATATGTGAGGGAAATGTCCTTGTTTTCAAGCTTCTTCATGTAGCGGAGCATCTCGCTTTCGGAGTGATGGCGATGAAAAACATCGTGCGGCAAAATCGCTTTGCTCCGTTGGGTCTCCAAAATCGAATCTTCAAGTTCAGCGGCCACTTCCGCGGCTTTCGGCAACGCCTTGCCCGATTCATTGAAAATGCCCAGAAGCAAATCAACCTCGTCGGGCGTGGACGCCTCATCCAGGGCGATCCCGATGCAGCCGTCATCATGGACGCGCAAGTTAATCTGCTGCGACAGGGCTTTTTTCAGGAGAGTCTTTTGCTCTGCTGGCGTTGTTTTTAATGTCAGGGTATCGAAGAACAGCCCATCTTCGAGCTTGTAGCCCAACTGTTTGAGCCCCGCAACCAGCACGCGCGCCAGCCGGTGGACATGCCCGGCTATTTTCCGCAAGCCGTCCGGACCGTGATAAACCGCGTACATCGAGGCGACCACAGCCGGCAATACCTGCGCCGTGCAAATATTGCTGGTGGCCTTCTCATGGCGGATGTGTTGTTCGCGTGTCTGAAGTGATAGTCGCATCGCCTTCCGCCCTGCGCTGTCCTGTGAAACTCCAATCAGGCGTCCGGGCATCTGCCGCTTGAATTCGTCGCGCGTGGCAAAAAACGCCGCATGCGGCCCGCCGAATCCCAGCGGCATGCCGAATCGCTGTGTGCTGCCAACCGCCACATCCGCCCCCAGTTCGCCGGGCGGCTTGAGCAGCGTCAAAGCGAGGATGTCAGCCGCCAGGACGACAAAAGCCCCCGCTTCCTTCGCGCTCTTGATAAACTTTTCGTCAACGGAAACAAGGCCGCGAGTGTTCGGATATTGCAATAAAACACCGAAGACATCGCTGCCCACCGTAATGTCGGCGGTACAGCCGACTGCGACCTTCAGCCCCAGCGCGTGGGCGCGGGTTTTCAGCACGGCAAGGGTTTGAGGATGGCAACCCAGCGAGGCGAAAAAAGTGCCGCGTCCCTCCGCCTTGCCTTTGATCGCGTAGGCCATGGTCATGGCTTCGGCTGCTGCTGTCGCTTCGTCCAGCAATGAAGCATTGGCGATATCCAGGCCCGTTAACTCGCAGATCAACGTCTGAAAATTCAGGAGCGCTTCAAGGCGGCCCTGTGAAATTTCGGGTTGATACGGGGTATAGGCGGTGTACCAGCCGGGATTTTCGAGTATGTTACGCTGGATGACCGGCGGCACAAGGGCGGCTTGGTAACCCTGGCCGATCAGGGAACGGAATACCTTGTTTTTGCCCGCCAAACTTTTCAGGCGCGCGAGCACCCGGGCCTCCGATTGTCCGGTCATTTCGGCGAGAGGGGGGGCAATGCGGATGCTTTTCGGAACAACCTTTGAGATGAAGGATTCCAGGTCCGGCTCGCCGATCTCGGTGAGCATCTCCCCTATTTCCCCGGGATTGGGGCCTATGTGGCGGGAATGAAATTCGTCGGGATGGTTCAGAGCCGTTTTCAATGGAGTGTGGGTGGTATGCATGTGGAAATAAATTCAGACATAACGGCATAGACCCCCGCAGGAAGAAATTCAAAGAAAATTGTTTTAACCGCGCTGCGAGGATTTAACGCAAAACGCCAATATCAGGGCTGCGTCATGGGATTTTATTTGCGTTTGAGGCCGTTTTGTAGATCGTCTAAAATTCGTTTAGATGCGCATCCTGTTCACAAACATTTCCTTTGGCGTCAGATCGGGCACCGAGCTGTTTATTGCGGATCTTGCCCGGCAACTGGCTTCACGGGGCCATACTTGCGCACTTTACAGCACACTCTTCGGACCGGCTATCAAAGGCTCCCTTCATGGCATCCTGCCCCTGTTCGATGATCTCCGCAAATTACCCTGGCAGCCTGACATCATCCACGGGCAACATAGCCTCGAAACACTCGCTGCAATCGGGTTCTTTCCGGGTGTCCCCGCAATTTACGTCTGTCATGACTCCACAATATGGTTCGACTCACCGCCTCCACCTCCGCTTGTCCAGGCCCATGTCACAGTGGACTGGCACACTCGCAAACGGGTGATGAGGGAAACAGACCTGGCTGAAAAGGACATTGCGATCATCAACAACACAGTCGACACCTCCGTCTTCATTCCCCCATCCGCCCCTCGGCCGGAGCGTCCCGCACGCGCACTCGTGTTCCACAGCCATTCACCTGATGGTTGGAACTATATTGAAATCATTCGGGAGGTGTGCAATCGGCTCGGAATCCCGCTCGATGTGGTAGGGCACCAATCGGGACAATCCTCCGAAACTCCTCAGGATCTTTTGCCTCGCTATGATCTCGTGTTTGCCAAAGCACGCTGCGCCATCGAGGCCATGGCCTGCGGCTGTGGTGTGATTCTTGCCGGAGCGGAAGGCTTCGGCCCCCTGGTGACTTCCACGTTGTTCGATGAACTGCGTAAATACAATTTCGGCCACAGCCTGCTCCAACACCGTACGGGATGGTTGGAGGAACAGATTGCGCGCTTTGATGCCGGCGAGGTTGCAACCGTTTGCCAGATAACCCGCGAGCGCTGCAATACCACTGTCGCCGCGGAACAATTTGAGCGCCTTTACAGCTCCCTGATTGGCCGACCCTTTTCCAGGGAAATTTCCAGCCAGGCTTTTCTTTCCTATGCCAACGGCCTGTTCCTTCACCTCAAGAAACCCAACCTCTACCAACACAGCGGTTTTGGGTTGAACGATCACTTGAAGGAATCCCCCGGAACCCCTCCGGAAGAACCTGTCAAGGCCGCCTCCGGTGGAGGACGGCTCGCCAAGGGCCTGGCGGATTTTTCTGCGCGCGTCCACATCAGCGCCATGAGAAGATCGATTTATCCCGCGCCCCTTCCCGTCATCGGCGGGGTGCCCCGCTCGGGAACCACCCTGCTGCGCCTCATGCTGGATGCGCATCCGGATCTTGCCATTCCGCCAGAAACCAACTGGCTGGTCCACTTTTCCCAGGATACGGAGAATCGCCAGTGTGATGCCAGACAGTTTGTTCATTTGCTAAAGAACCATCCCGCCATCCGCTCGAATTGGCCGGATCTGCATTTTGAGGAAAATGATCTTCTGGACTTTCTGCCCCGGCGCGGCTCCTTTTCCATTGCCGACGGGATTCGCCTGGCCCTCCTTGCCTATGCCCGGCGGCATGGCAAAAAGATCTTTGGGGAAAAATCACCCAGCAACACCTATTGTTTTTCCGCCATCCAATCCCTGCTGCCTGAAGCTCGCTTCATACACATCGTCCGCGATGGCCGCGCAGTATGTGCTTCATGGAGACACACATGGTTTGCTCCACCGGGCGGCCTGATCGGCTGCATGATGGCCTGGCAAAACTGGGTGATTCGCGGCAGGGAGGAAGGCAAAAAGTGCCGGCACTACCTTGAAATTCGTTTTGAGGATCTTGTCACGGATCCGGAGGGAACGCTGAAAACGGTTTGCGCGTTTCTCGATCTGGCATGGGACGCCCGCATGCTGGAATATCATGTGTCGGCCGCCCAGCGTTTGACGGAACACGAAGCGCATTATGACAGTGAAGGCCGCATCCTGGCCACCCGAAATCAGCGGTTTGCAAACCACAGTTCCGCCATTCGCCCTCCGGAACCTGAAAAACTCGACGAATGGAAAACCTTGCTGTCAGAAGACGAACAAAAGATTGTGAATGAACTGATGGGTGCCATGCCCGGGTGATGTCCCAGGCTTTTTATCCTGTAAATCCTGTCAAAAAAACTTGCCTTTTCTGCTCTCCGAATCCCCATGCCCCCAATCCCAAAGGGATTGTGATCTTTCAGCCCAGGGTTGGCCGCCTTTGGCGGACTACCCTGGGAAGGTTCACGAATCTCTATCAACTCTGAAAGAGTTGAATCGAATCCAAAAATCATCCATTCTCAAGCCATGCCACAATCTCTCGCCAAAATCTTGGTTCATGCTGTATTTTCCACAAAAAACCGTCTTCCCCTTCTGCACGACCGTGCCTTGCGCGAGGAATTGCATCGTTACCTCGGCGGCATTCTGAGCAACCTGGATTGCCAGCCCATCATCGCGGGCGGCACGGAAGACCATGTTCATTTTCTGTGCGCACTGTCAAGAACCTGCGAGGCGGCAACGATGATCAAGGAAACAAAACGCGGCTCAACCCTGTGGCTGAATGCTTTCAATCCCTTCGGGATTGAGTTGTGTTAAACATCAAAAACAACCATGTAGAATGGCAAGCATCCAATCCCGGTCCGGAACATCACTTGTGCAAGAGCCTCTCGACATGGAGTATTCACATTAATAATAACAAATTATTTATGAACCTACAGCTTCTCGTACACACCCTTGTCGCGCTTTTGATAGACTTTAAAGCCGGCCTTTTTCGCATCCGAGACGGAGAGCGGCTTGGTGAGTTTGGGCGTATGAACAGCCCCGATCAATTTCCGGACCGGCTTGCGGCAAAGGGGGCATTCCTTGAGCTCGGGCCGGGTCAGCGGACGGCGCAAATCGAAGCAACCGCCGCACACCTTGCACTCGCCGGAAACCAGTTCATAGGTGTAAATCGGCATGCCGGTTTCAACCCTCCCGCTCGATCTCCTTGAGCTGGTCGCGAAGCACGGCCGCTTCCTCAAAACGTTCCGAGGAAACGGCGGTGTCCAGCATTTGCTCCAACTGCTTTTTGCGCAGGCCCTTCATGGAAGCGGGGATCTTCCCCAGATGCTGGACGCCTTTCTGGCAGTCGTTCAGCACTTCAGTAAGCATTTCCATGAAAACCGGATAACATTCCGGACAACCCAGCCGCCCGGTTTTGCGCAGGTCTTCGCTGGTGAAACCGCAGGCAGCGCAACGCAGGCTGGGTTCAACTCCACCCTGCGGAGACATCATCAGGGATTTGGCGGAAATTTCCGGCTGTTCCGGCGGCTCAATGCTTTGCGCGGGATCGGGCATGCCCTTGGCTTTCGCCAGTTTCGATACGGCATCCCAAATGTCAAAATCGATGAGGTTCTGGTCCTTGATCTGCGGAATGCACTTTTCGCAAACATGAACCTCGATCACCTTGCCATTGACGATTTTTGTCAAATGACAGGTGGCCTCGCTTCCAGGGCAAAAGGAACATTCCATGCCTCATTCTTAACATCCCCGCCCGGAAAATGCAAACGAGGATAGCCTTGTGCGTTCGCAATTCAGGCTTTCCACCAATCGGGCTGCGGAGGCCGGCCCTCATCCACCTCGATAAAATCAAAGAAGGTCAGGATTTCACCCTTGCGCTTCGACAATCCGGCCTCGTTGAGGCGAAATTCCAGCCGCTCGGACGCTTCGTCCCTGCACCCTCTCTTGGCCATGAAATGATTCCAAATTTCAATTTCCTCGGCGCCTGGGTGCCGTCCCCTGGAAAAACACCACTGAAGAATCTCGTCGTCACTTCCCCCCTGGAGTACCCTCTTTTTCAAATCTTCATACGATATCTTCAAAAATGATAGGCAGCGCCCGTCGAAGCCGATGCCCAGATTTTCAATAAAGTCCTGGCCGAGCTTGCCATTGGCATGAAGGCGGATTTTGTCCAGCATTCGGGCAAAATAAACAATGCCTTTGGTTTTGACATAAGGGCTGACGGGATAGGGAGTCTGGGTCATGCGTTAGAACTTGGCTTAAAACTGCCGCCGGGCAACACGATTTTTTACAGGAAGGACGCAAAGCATGCTTAAAACTAAAAGCTTGAACAGGTTTAGCCGTGAAAAAGCGTCCGGCAAAGAGGGACCCGTCCGGCGTGCGAACAAGATACGCAAAAATTGATATGCAGGAACTTATAGAAGTAACACATTGACATGAAATAAGTCAGAAGTTTGGAAATTGTGTTTTAAAAGCTGCGCCTGACGCACTTGGGCTCTTGGCATGTCGCTTTGCGTTAAAATGTGCCCCTGAGGGTGTCTAAAACCCCTCTTGACTTGAGCGGAGGATATCCGCATTTTATCACCCCTTATGAGAGACAAGATTACCTTGGAATGTACGGAAGCCAAAGCCGAAGGCAAACCGGTTTCGCGCTATATTACCACCCGCAACAAAAAGCTGCAGACCGAGCGCCTGGAAGTGAAGAAATACAATCCCAACCTTCGCCGCCATACCCTGCACAAAGAGATCAAGTAAGGGGTTCGGGTTATTTCTTCTTCGCGGCTGGGGTTTTCTCATCGCCCGGGTAGGACTTGGTGCTGGGCCAGATAAGCCGCCACGGTTCCCTCTTGAGAGTATCGGTCAATTGCTCGCTATTGCTGATCACCTGTGGAATCTTGGAATTATTCAGCGTCTCCAAAAACATTTTCGCATTTTTGAGGGCTATGGCCAGATCGGACTCCGGCCCGGTAAGACGTTTCATATTATTGGCCACGGCTTCAGACAGATCCGGTACGCGTTCCCCGACAAACTCAGCGTGGTTCTCCGCCAAACCGGTGCTTGCATCTCCGTGAATAAAGTCGATCACCTCCTGTCCCATGAGGCCCTGCTGGGTTAAATGCACCGTCACATTGTGATAAATCTGTGCTTTCCTTTCCACCTGCACGTCAATGGAAACTTCGTAATCGGCATGTCCGTCAGGCCGCTTTTCCAGCGGCACTGGCGAGGTAAGGAGCGTGACTTTGCCGATCTCCCGCCCCGCCAGAAGCACGGGCGCGCCGGGACGGATGCCGTTGGCGTTGTCATAATAAATCCGATAGGTATTGAGCGGCGTGATGACGCCGGGCATTCCAATTACGACCAGAATGGTGATCAAAATGCCGAAAGTCACCAACACCAGGATGCCCGTGCTGATTTCATTTTTGTGAATTTGCATAAGTTATTCCCCGGTTTTTTCGTGGTTTGAATAGGACGAAAGAAATTTGCTGACGATGGGATTGTCCGAATGCCGGAACTCATCCGGCGCCCCTTCCAGAATTATTTTTCCCTCATGCAGGAATGCCATCCGCGTGGCCACGGCAAATGCGCTGTCCATTTCGTGGGTCACGACAATGGCCGTGGCTTTCTGCTTGTCGCGCAACTGGATGATAAGATCATTGATCAGCTTGCTGTTGATCGGATCAAGGCCCGCCGAGGGCTCGTCGAAAAGAATCAACTCGGGCTCCAGAGCCAGCGCGCGCGCCAGGCCCACCCGTTTCTCCATGCCGCCGCTGAGCTCGGAGGGAAGCTTGTCAACGGCGTCCTTAAGCCCCACCAGTTCCAGCTTCTGATTGACGATGGAATCAATCTCTTTTTCGTTTTTGTCCGAAAGTTCCTGCAGTGGCAGGGCAATATTTTCGCGCACATTCATCGAGCTGATCAAAGCCGCATTTTGATAGACCATGCCGATATGCGTCCGGGCCTCGTTCAATTTCGGGCGCGAAAGTTTTGTCAGATCCTCTTCCTTGAAAAAGATTTCCCCTGCATCCGGTTTAAGCAGGCCCATCAAGAGGCTGAGCAATGTGCTTTTGCCGCCGCCGCTGAGGCCCATGATGACCAGGACTTCCTGCGGTTGCATTGAGAAATCGACACAGTCCAGAATCATCTTATCCGCGAATTTTAATTTCACGCCGCGCATCTCGACCAATTTTTTAAGTTCCGCGCTCATGGGAAAAAGGTGACGATGAAAATGTTGCAAAACGAATCGCAGGCAATCACGGCGCTGATTGCGATGACCACACTGGAAGTCGTTGCGATGCCCACCCCGACCGCGCCGCCACGGACCGACAGGCCCTTGTAACAGGCGACCAGTCCAATGATGGCGCCAAAGAGAAAACTTTTCACGATTCCGGCCATCACGTCTTTCACCAGCAGGTTTGTCATCACCTGATCGTAAAAATAACCATAGCTGATTTGCAGCGTGAGGCTCGAAATGAATGCCGCGCCGAGAATGCCGGAAACGATGGAAATAACAGTCAGGCAGGGTGTCAGGAGAAAGATCGAGAGGATCCTCGGCGTGATCAGATAACGAAGCGCGCCTATGCCCATGCCTTCTATGGCATCCACCTCACCTCCCGCAGTCATGGCTCCCAGCTCGGCGGTGTATGCGGCGCCGATTCTCGAGGAAAGCACAATGCCCGTGAAAAGCGGGCCCATCTCGCGCGTAAAGGAAACAGAGACCACAGCCGGAACCAGAGTGACGATGCCGAAAATCCGGAGCTGATAGCCTGTCAACAAGGCCATGGTGAGGCCGACAAACAATGAAAGAAGAACAACCATCGGGACCGACCCCACGCCCACGCGGTTGCATTGGTAGAAAAAATGCTCCAGGCGAAAAGGCGTCCGGCGCGCGGCGACACGTTCCATGATTTCAGAAACGGTTTCCCTTCCCATCCACACCAAGCTGCCAAGCTCCTGCAGCAGGGAAATGGCGAATGCGCCCAGTCTTGAAATCAAATGTCCTATTCCTCGCCCATGGCGCCGGACACAAGGGTCTATTTCCTCATGCCGGCACATGAACGATCTATTTAATCAATGTTGATCCAGAAGCGAAAGCCGTTGTTGTTATGGTTCCAATATCCGCGATGGTGGTTGCGATATTCGTAACGATGATAATTGCCGTACCAGTCACGGTATCCGTCCCGATCGTAATGTTTGCTCCTGGCCTGATAGGTTCTATAACCATTATAGCCATCACGATCATAATCACGCGCCGATGCCTGACTGGTTCCTCCGAATATAAAAACCGAAAGAAGGACAGTTACCGCCAACCACATCCCGGAGTGCTTCCGGGAAATTAGACTCATTATATTTTTCATAGTTTTGAAGGTAGTGGATTTCATGAAACATTGTAATGGGGTATTCACCCCAGTTCGTCTGACAAGATGCTGGAAATTGTTTGGACTGCGGCGGCACGACGACGCTTTTTTATTACGGGCGACATGCCGCCCGTTTCCAAAGCTCAGACATGTCTGCGCATCCCAAAATCTCACGCGCGCCCCTCACCGATAAAGGGGCCCGACACCGCTTACGCGGTACGCTTCGGATTCACGAGCAGCAGGATGACCCCGCCGATGAGCGCGAACGCTCCGACAGCCGGCGGGATAAAGTGGCTCTCTGTTGTTTCAACGTGGATTCCGATGAAGTCAACAGGCTTTCCAGGGGTGGTATAGCTGATGCCCGAGTAAGCGAGGACCACGCAGCCCGCAGCGATCAGAATAACTGCAACAATGGTTTTTGTGTTCATATTTAATTTTCCGGTTTGATTTTTCAGTTAACGGCTTCCTAAACCGATCTGCGGCCCGAGATCAGGTTGACCAATATCATGATGACGGCAATCACCAGCAGGACATGAATGAACGAACCGATTGTGTAGCCGCTGATCATGCCAAGGAGCCATAAAACGATTAATATTACTGCAATGGTATAAAGCATAAATTTTCTCCTTCAGTTTGTTTTCGATTCTTGCGTTATGAATTCTTGATACGAGTACAGAGTATGCCGTACTCCGGCCTCCCGCTATGGGGTGTAACCCTACCGGGTATTTGAGAGTTGCTGGTTTCATGTTTTATATTTCATATGCGGGTTTGGATTCTGGGTTTATGAACTCGAAGCATTAAGATGAGCCATGTGCCAGCCTTTTACTATAAGGTGTTCACCCCATAGTAAAATAAGGAGAATTACCCGATCTTTGCATTGGGTTGGCGGCTCGCCATTAAGGGATTAAACCATGACGGCAGCCAACTGAAGCGTGTTACATAACATGAAACAAAAACCAATGGGATCGTCGCCGCGATATGTCACAGCTTTGCAAAAACACGTGAAGCAAGGCAAAATCGATTTCGACCGGTTGAACGCAACGCTGAGCCGGCGCACGCATGAGCTGGCCACCGCCAATACCCAATTGCAGCGCTCAATCACCCGGTGCAAGAAGGTGGAAGCCACCCTCAAGAATAGCGAGGAACACTATATCAGGCTGTTGAAGGATTCCCTGCATCTGCAGGAAGGTTTCCGCCAGCTCACTCGCCGGGTGCTGGCTGCACAGGAGGGTGAACGCCATAAGGTCGGCAGCGAACTTCAGGATGAGATCGTCCAGACTTTGCTGGGCATCAATGTCCGGCTGCTTGGATTGAAACGCGAGTCAAGGCTCAACACCAGGGATCTCAAGAATGAAATCGCCTGTACGCAGCGGCTTGTGGTAAAATCAACCAAGTCCGTACGGTGTGCCGCCCGTAAATTCAGCAACTCATGAAACAAAAAATTTCAAGACGTTACCAATGGGCATTGCTGGCCTATCTCAAACAATGCACCCGTGCGCGCCTGCTCTTGGCGCGCGGCATGGGCCGGCAGGCGTTGAAGGCGGGCATGCAGACGTTGGACCTCGCCAAGCTCCATGAACACATTTTACTGACCCGGGTGTTGCCGGATCGTCCGGCCGCCAAACGCGCCGCGCTCATCAAGCTTGCGGGCACTTTCTTTACCGAGGCGATCACCCCGATCGAGAAAATCAATCGCGATACGCATGCGGCTGCCGTACATCTGAATCAAATCGTTGAGATACTGAGCCAGCGCACCGTCGAGCTGGCCGCCTCGAACCTGGAATTGAAACAGGAGATCGCCCACCGCAAAACAGCGGAGAAGGCTCTCAAAAAGAGCGAGCGGCATTACTCGGAATTGCTGGAACACTCGGATCGCTTGCAGCAACAGTTGCGCGGATTGTCCCGCCAGATACTGGCGGCGCAGGAAGAGGAACGGAAACGGATCAGCCGGGAATTGCATGATGTCATCGCCCAGACCCTGACAGGAATCAACGTCCGGCTCTCGGCGCTAAAAAAGGAAGCCTCGCTCAACACCAAGGGCCTCGACCGCAACATCGCCCACACGCAACGTCTGGTGGAAAAATCGGTGGATATCGTACATCGCTTTGCCCGCGAATTGCGCCCGGCTGTGCTGGACGACCTGGGGCTGATTCCCGCCCTGCACTCGTTTGTAAAAATATTTTCCGAGCGGACACACCTCCGCGTTCATTTGAAGATCTTTGCAGGAATTGAACAATTGGACATCAACAAGCGAACGATGCTTTATCGAGTCGCCCTCGAGTCGCTTAACAACGTCTCCCGCCACGCAAAAGCCGGCCATGTGGAGGTGAATATTCAAAAACTTCGAGGCATCGCCCGCATGGAAATCAAGGATGATGGCAGATCCTTCCATGTGGAACGCGTCATGCGATCCAGGGGAAACAAGCGATTGGGCCTGCTCGGCATGCGCGAGAGGGTCGAAATGTTTGGCGGCACTTTTTGTGTTGAATCCGCATCCGGCCAGGGCACCACCATCCGGGTGGAAATTCCATTTGCGCACGTCAGGAGAAACAAGTTGAAAAAATCCGGCAACATCACACTCAAATGTCCATGAAAAAACACCCCCCCAACATTCTTCCAATGAAAAATAACGGCCACAACACCATCGTTACCGGAACTCCTTTGCCCAAATGCCTCACCGGCATTCAAGGCCTTGACGAAATTACAGGCGGCGGATTGCCACGCGGGCGGCCCTCACTGGTCTGCGGCGGCGCAGGCTGCGGCAAAACACTGTTGTCCGCGGAATTCCTCGTGCGTGGCGCGGTCCAATTCAAGGAACCGGGAGTGTTCATGGCCTTTGAAGAGACAGAAGAGGAATTGACGGCCAATGTTGCCTCGCTCGGATTTGATCTGCCGGGCTTGGTGCGGCGCAAAAAAATTGTAATTGATTACGTCCATGTCGAGCGCAGTGAAATCCATGAGAGTGGCGAATACGACCTGGAAGGATTGTTCCTCCGGCTCGGACACGCGATTGATTCCATCGGCGCGAAGCGCGTGGTGCTGGACACGCTGGAAGTCCTGTTTGCCAGCCTGCCCAATGAAGCCATTCTGCGCTCAGAATTGCGCCGCCTTTTCCGCTGGCTCAAGGACAAGGGTGTGACCGCAGTCATCACGGCCGAACGCGGACGCGAGCAATTGACGCGCCACGGATTGGAAGAATATGTGTCCGACTGCGTCATCCTGCTCGACCATCGGGTCTATGACCAGATTGCCACCCGCCATCTGCGCGTGGTGAAATATCGCGGCGCACTGCACGGCACCAATGAATTTCCATTTCTCATTGGCGACACGGGCATCAGCGTGCTTCCCATCACGTCATTGGGGCTGAATCACAAGATATCAAGCGAGCGGATTGCCACCGGCATCCCCCGGCTCGATGCGATGCTGGGCGGACGGGGATTTTTTCGCGGCAGCAGCATTCTGCTCACGGGCACGCCAGGCACGGGCAAGACCATCGTTGCCGCCAACTTTGCCCAGGCCGCCTGCCGGCGCGGGGAGCGTGTGCTCTTCTTTTCGTTCGAGGAATCACCCAACCAGATCATCCGCAACATGCACTCCATCGGGTTGCGTCTGGATCCGCTGGTCAAGCGCGATCTGCTGCGCTTTCACTCGGCGCGGCCCTCGCTCTACGGCCTGGAAATGCACCTGGCCACGATGTTCAAGGAGATCGCCTCATTTCAGCCCCACGTCGTCATCGTGGATCCCATTACAAGCCTGATGGACGCGGGCACCGACTCCGAAAGCAAGGGAATGGTGACCCGGCTGATTGATTATTTGAAGGCCGGACAGGTCACCTCGCTCTTCACCAGTCTGACCCAGGGCGGCCACGCGCTGCAGCAAAGTGAAATGGCCATGTCCTCGCTCATGGACTCCTGGCTGTTGTTGCAGGACTTTGAGGGCAATGGCGAGCGCAATCGCGTTCTTTACGTGCTCAAGGCGCGCGGCATGGCGCATTCAAACCAAATCCGCGAGTTCCTGATTTCGGACCGGGGCATTGACGTCGTGGACGCGTATATTGGCGCCAGCGGTGTCTTGACCGGCTCGGCGCGCGCGGCGCAAAATTCGCTCGAAAAGGCCGCCGTATTGGCCGGCCAGCAGGAAGCCGCCCGCCGCAAACGCGAGTTGGAACGCAAACGCGAGGCAATTGAACGGCAAATCAGCGGGTTGCGCTCCGATTACGAAAGCGAAACCATGGAACTGCGGCGCATTGACGAACAGGTCGGAACCAGCACGCTCATGTTAACCACTGAGCGGGCAGCCTCAGGCATCTTGCGCCAGGCGGATATCAAGGTGGCGGCCAACACGCGCGGCAAACACAGGCCGGGGAAAATCAATTGATGAAACCAAACAAAAACAGCTCCAGCCGCCTGCCCTCCATAATAACACGGCGGAAGCTGAATGCGGCCAAGGCTTCATCAAAATTTACATCCAAGCGGCTCAGGAACAATTTCGTCCTTCTCCTGTTCGTGGCGGGAGCCACGGATCGCTCGCATAAAGCTGTACTGCGCGTCCTTGAGTTGTGCGACACGACCCTGAAAGGATGCGCGAAACTGGAAGTCATAGACATCTTTCAGCAGCCCGATCTGGCGCGCGAGTACCAGATCATCGCAACTCCGACGCTCATCATCCAGTTACCCCTGCCGGTGCGCCGGTTTATTGGCAACCTGACGAATATCACCAATCTGGTCAGCCAATTGGATTTGGGAGAAAAAGGTAGAATCAGCGCATGAAAACAAGACGAGGCCAGTCCGACTCCCGCCTCGAGCCCTCAAGCGAGCTCGTGCAACTCCGCGCCCGCATGGTCGAAGCCGAGGAAACCATCCGCGCCATCCGCAGCGGCGAAGTGGATGTCGTGGTGGTCACTCGCAAGCAGGGTTTGCAAATGTTCACGTTGGAAGGCGCCGAGCACACCTACCGCGTACTCATCGAATCCATGAACGAGGGCGCACTGACACTGACGGCTGACAAGACGATTCTCTATGCCAACCGGTGCTTTGCCCGAATGGTCAAATGCCCGTTGGAGCAGGTAACAGGCGGTTCCTTTCGCCGTTTTCTCTCCGTCGAAGACCGGACAAGGCTCCGGGCGCTCATGAAAAGGGGCGATAAATCCGACGCTAAAATCCAGGTGCTGCTGATTGCCGGTGATGGTTCGCAAATACCGGTGCAAATCTCAATACGTCCGCAGGCAAAGCAGGGTGTCAATCGCGCATGCATCGGCATGGTGGTGACGGACATGACTGAGGCCCGGCGTACGGAGGAACTGTTGCGGGCTTTGACGCATCGTGTGGTGCAAGCCCAGGAAGCCGAGCGCGGGGGCCTGGCCGTTGAATTGCACGACAACATCACCCAGCTTCTCTGTGCCATACTTTTTCGCAGCCAGGCGCTGGCAAACAACCTTTCCATGGTTAAGGGACCATCCAGAAATGAGGCGATAAAGCTCCGCAAGATGCTCGGTCAGGCGGCCGAGGAAGTCGAGCGCATCTCGCGCAATCTGCGGCCCGGTGTATTGGAAGAACTGGGCCTGGTCCCCGTCCTGCAAGCAACCAGCGCCGAGTTTGAGGATCGGACGGGCATCCCAGTCAAGCTGGCCTGCATCGGGTTGGCTGCGCGTCTGCCTGCCGGCACCGAGTTGGCGCTCTACCGCATTTTCCAGGAAGCCTTGAAAAATGTGGAGCAGCATGCCCATGCCCGTCATATAGCTGTAAACCTTAAACAGCAAGGTGCTATGATTGAGTTGTCAATTCATGATGACGGAATCGGCTTTAACACGGAGGATCACAGCGCCAGAAGAAAAGCAAAAGGCGGCCTTGGGCTGCTCGGCATGCGCGAGCGTGCCGCCTATGTGGGTGGCACCTTGAGCATCAAATCCATTCCCCGCTCGGGAACAAAAATCGAGGCGCTCATACCATTGCCACCCAAATCAACGGCGGCCAAACGAAAACAAAAATGAAAAAAATTACCATTCTGCTGGCGGAAGACCACATGATCGTCCGCGAAGGATTTCGAAAGATGCTTGAGCTGGAGGCCGATATTGAAGTGGTCGGAGAAGCACAAGACGGGCGTCAGGCGATCACGCTGGCAAAAAAACTTTCTCCCGATGTGGTTTTGATGGACATTGCGATGCCTCAACTCAACGGCCTGGAAGCCACCCGGCAGGTCCTCAAAGCCGTTCCCGCCACCAAGGTGATCATTCTCTCCGCGCACAGCGATGACGCGTATGTCATAAACGCAACCGAGTCCGGCGCCGTTGGATTTCTGCTGAAACAAACCTCCGCTCATGATGTGTGCCGGGCGATCCGGGAAGTTAAAAAGGGGAAAACATTTTTCAGCGCATCGGTTTCCAAGCGTCTGGATCGGTTGAAGGCGCAATCCCTGAGCCACACGGGGACACCCAACAAGAAAATTGCCCAGTTGACTTCGCGCGAGCTGGAAGTGCTGCAATTGATTGCCGAAGGCAAGGCCAACAAGCAAACCGCCTCTGAGCTGGGCATCGGCATCAAAACCGTCGAAAAGCACCGTGAACATCTCATGGAAAAACTCGACATTCATGACACCGCCGGACTCACCCGTTACGCCATCAGCGCGGGCATCATCGAAAACAGCGTCCAATTGACCATCGTTTAGAGCGCTTTCATTTAGATGTGGCATCGGACTTTTCAGAGATGCGACTCTTTCGTAGCTTGCGCGTCACGCGTGAGGTCGCGTTCCATTATTCTCTGACTGGATTGCCGCGTCGCCCGGCTTCGCCGTTCTTCTCGCAATGACGCTGTCGCGCGGATTCGTCATCGCGAGAATCCAAACCTTTTAAACAGGTGTTTTGAGCGGGAATGAACGTGGGTTCGTGAGAGAAGCACCAAAGGTGCGGCCCATACCAGCCTGGGGCAACGCCCCAGGAATACGAATAGTATAAAATCTCAAGCACTGAAGGTGCGCTCTAACGTATGTCGAGCTCTGGATCGCTCCTTCAGAGCTCGATACATTTTTATACGTCCACACCTGGGGCTTCGCCCCAGGCTGGTATAGGGCGGACCTTTGGCCCTTATGAAAAGCTACGAAACCTCCAACATTCTATCTTTCAACATCTTGTCACATCTGTTCATTAGGAGGCCCATCTGGAACACTCGCGACGCATGTCGGAGTTGGGCCGTGGCGATCCAGCATTTTGATTCCGGATTTCCTCCGCGCTCACCGCTTCTGCGGAGGAGCGGGTTTTTCAATATTTTCCTTCACGGCGGCCACCATCGCATCCATTCCGTCCTTGATCTCGCCGACCTGCGGATGCACTTCCTTGATGAGGTCGTGTTCGATCTTGGACAACTTTTCGATGCGTTTGCCCTGGGCGCGAAGCTGGTCCAACAAGGCATTCTGTTTTGTGGATATCAAATGCATCCACCAAAAACAAACAACCCAGCAAAGGGTCCCGATCAAAGTGAGCAGGAAAGCAAGGTCGATTTTAACCATCATTCATCAATCCTTTCCCTCATTGCAGCAGAGTAAAACATAAGGCTGGATGCGCTTCAACGCATCCAGCCTGTTCGTTATGGTTTTATTCCAACTGCAGGGATTCAAGCAACGGATCGTTGATGCGTCCGGTGATTCTCAAATCGTGATCGTTCTGATAATCCGCAATCGCGTTGCGGGTGCCCGGGCCGATATCTCCGTCGATGGGGCCATGATAATATCCCAGATCGGACAGACTCAGCTGAACATTACCCACGGTCGAATCTCCGACTCCAAAGTAAGGCGAGAAACCGCCGTCGATAATCAACCAGCCGCCTTGATACCAACGATAGTCATGATTGTTCCAACGATGCTCTCCACTCCTGCTCCAATCGGAATGCGTATTTGCGGAAAACCAGAGGCCTCCGAAATTATTGCTCCTATTGAAGGTACGCTGGTTGTGGGAGGCTTGAACCTGATTCTGGCTCCTGCTGCTTTCGTGACGGGTGCTCGCAACCTGGGTTTGATCGAAGTTCTTGTTGCTAGTCTGTCGGCTGGCCACAACCTGGGCTTGATCCTGGCGCCTGGTGTTTGCCTGTTGGCTGCTCGAAGCCTGGGTTTGATTTGCCTGGCTGCGTTCGCGGCGTTTGCCTTGCTGCGTGTCCTGGGACGCTACAGGCAGGGCATTGGATTTCTGCACCTGTGCGGTTTCACGGTTGGCATGATTCCGCCCGCCGCCGGCATTATTCGCTTTGGCTTGATTGTGAGTGTTTGTTACTCGGGACGGAGCTGCGGCCTGTTTTTGATTTTGTGGCTGCGCTGCCTTTTCTTCGTGCTTCTGGCCTCCGCCTCCGTTTTTGCCCTGGTTATTATCCTGTTGATTGTCATCGGACTTGTTGTCCTTGGCCAATGCCGACAGCGGCAGAAGGATCGCAAGACCAGCAATCAGGGTAAGACATGATTTATAATTTGATTTCATATTTGTTAAACTTTCTATGGGTTATTGATGTCAAGGTAGGCTGGAACGCGTGTGGATGAAATGGGGTCTAACCCGCTGGGGAGAACACCCCATAGGCGTTCCAGGCCCGGCGTCTTATCCTGGGTTCCGAGGAAAGCTTGTCTGCCGTTGAAAGCGGAAGGGTTTCTTTCCATTTTTCACTCCCTCATTGCAAATAAAATTTAGATATGAAAATCCGGGCATTTGTAAAACACGCTCTTGGGGGGATCATTCTCATTCCCCTGGCCTGTTTTTGGATGACGCCTTGTTGGGGAGAAACGCTTCCTGTTCTGGCCAAATCGTTCCGATCCACCGATCAAAAAATCCCGTTGATCCTCTATCAATCCGCAAACGGAAAGATGGCGCTCGAATGGGTCAAGCTCAGGTGGGAGAACCTGGCGGATTCGGCCAACGGCAACAGCGCCCTTCAATTCCAGTTTGATCTCCAGGGCGAGAACGCCTCATTTGATTCATTTCGCTCGCAATTATGGGTCTCCGCACTCGCGAGCGCGATTGCCTGGCAGCAGCCCTGGCTTGGAGCGAAGTGGACGGTGACTGAAGTTCCCCAGGGCGAAGTTTCCGGGAATGGAGCGGCGCTGGGAATTGCGCTGATGGCAACCGCATCCGACAGTGTGTATCCGCAAAATACAGTGGTTCTGGGCAGGCTAAATCCGGATGGTTCCTTTGGATCGGTCCGCCATCTGGCCTCCCGGGTGGAAGCGGCCGCAGCGGCAGGAATAAAACGGGTTGTCATTCCCAACCTGCAGCGTTTTGAAACCACAGAACAGGGGGAAGCCGTCAATATCCCCGCTTTGGCTGAAAAATTGGGGCTGGAATGCGTTTTGGTCGATGATTTGAACGAAGCGACGGAAGTTCTTCTGCATAAAAAATTACCGGTGGCATCCTCCCTGCAATACTCACCGCGCTATCCAGAGAAGCTTTTTGGAATGCTTGACGCCAAAGTACGCATTGAATTGGATCAATTGAATGGCCAGAGCAAGACATGGCCACGCTCCAACTCGCAACTCAGCGCGCTTCCGCTCCCCGAACAAATTTTATGGAGCAAGGTTTTTCAGAACTACGACATGGGAATCGATGCTTATCATGCGGGACAACTCTATGCGGCCCGAGATCTGATGAGGCAGGCGCATGCTTATACGAGGGCCGTATCTGAAATAAAAGGCGGCGGAAATAAATTTGACTATGCCACGTTTGACCTCAGGGCAAATGCGGTCCGGGAAAAAATGGTGGACCGACTTAGCAAACCTTTAATCGACAAGAATGAGCTTCAAAGCGCCCTTGTGCTTGCGGAGGAAAATGATTGGATTTACAGGTTAAATGCCAGTGTCCAGGGCGCCCAGATCATTGCCCGGCAGGCTTTTGCCTCCCGTTCCGATGCAACTCCGCGGCAGCAAGCGCTCGCCCAAACCCTCCTGGTCTGCGCGGTTAAAGTCGGCGAGTACCAAATGGAGGACAAAAGCTTTTATTCCGAATGTTACCAATTGATCGCGGCCAAAGGGGAGGTTCCCGTTTACAATCGCGCATCGATTTTACTGCCCCAGCTCCTGCCCGCCAAGCTGGGAACAGCCGAACTTTTCATCCTGGGATTGGAATCTCACGCCACTCAGCTCGGCGAAAGCCTGCTGTTTGACGCCCGACTTTCCAGTTTTGTCCGTGTATTAAAGGATTCCAAAACAACGTGGGAACAGCAACAGCAGGCCGCCGCACACCAGAAAAGAAAGGATCAACCCTCGCTTGTCAAAGTGGGATTCACCCCGGGGGACGGGTATGACACACCAAAGGCCCCGGTGCCGCCCCTGCCGGTTAGCAGCCTGAGTGATGCAGCGCGCTGCCTGAGCTGGGTCAATGAATATTGTGAGATTGCCATGCTGGATCAAAAATATCTGCATCTGGGCGGTTCCTTTGATGCAAATACCTTCGAATGGAAGGTGGCAGACCGGGTCGCGCTTGAAAACATGCTTCAATTTGCCGATCTGGGAGCGAGGCGTGGAATTAGTTTTGCGGAAAGCGCGGGACTCGACACTTCCATCCTGGTTTTGATTTATGAGGCGGGTTCCAATCTCCGCGCATCCGAGGATAACAACCTCCGCCTGGAAGGGCTGCGGCAATATTGGCGCTGCGCCCTGCTGGGAAGCATGTGCGGGCAGCTCAGCTTTGCTTCCCGCGCAACCGTGTTCGCCCCTGATCCGGCGCCAATTCTTGTATCGTCCCCTCTCCCGGTTGCAGTCACGGCCAGCATCTCCGCGGCGGCGGCCTCTATCCCGCCCGCATTGATCAAGCCCGCCCCCCCTAACCCACCCACACCGGCACAACAATGAATGCTTTTTGGCGCCAGCACAAATTTTGGTATTATACGGGTGCCCTATTTATTTTAGGGACTGTCCTGCTTGCAGTGGGTTCCTACTTTTTTATAAAACCCTATTTTTTGCGGGCAAAAGCATACGATCTGAAGCATCTCGACGACTTCAATGTAACGAGTGTTTTTTACGATCGGTCGGGAGAGGAAATCGGGCGTCTGTTTGTGGAAGACAGGACTTTATTAAAACACGACGATATCCCCGATCGGATGCGCCAGGCAACACTGGCTGTGGAAGATAAACGTTTTTATTCCCACAAGGGAATAGACCGCAGGGGCATCTTTCGCGCGCTTTGCGTCGATCTAAAAACGGGAAAGCAAACGGAGGGGGCGAGCACAATCACCCAGCAACTTGCCAAACACCTGATCGGCAATTTTGAAAAAACAATGGATCGCAAGCTGGTCGAGGCATTTCTCGCCGCTCGCATCGAGCATCATTTTACAAAGGCTGAAATTTTAGACCACTATTTGAACCGGATTTATTTTGGAAAAGGCGATTTTGGCCTGGCTGCCGCCGCTCAGGGCTATTTCGGCAAGAAGGCAAAGGATTTGACCGTATCTGAATGCGCCTTGCTGGCGGGCATTATCAAAGCGCCCAATTCGTCTTCCCCGAGAAACAATGCCGAAGCGGCGCTCAAACGGCGCGATCATGTGATAGCACTCATGGCAGCGCAAAAGATGCTCAGCAGCGAGGAAGCCACGGCGGCCTTGCAGGAACCTTTGAAACTTATTCCGGAGCAGCCCTTGCGAGTGCAGAGCTATTTCATGGCCCTGGCCATCAGGGAACTTCGTGAAGTATTGAAACTGGAGGAGGGTGAGGAAATTCCCCAGGGACTCTCGGTGCAAACCACCCTGGATGCCCGCATGCAGCGCGCCTCCGAATTGCAGACGGCCGCCAAACTCAAGGATTTTACCCAAAAAGCCGCACCCCTGAAACTGGAGGACAATGCCGAGCCAAGTGAACTGCAGGCCGCGGCCCTGGTACTTGATCTTAACAGCGGTGCGGTGCGGGTTTTGATTGGAGGACGCGACTACGAGAAAAGTCCGTTTGACCGGGCCCGCATGGCGCGGCGTGAAAATGGGGCGCTGCTTCAACCCTTTCTCTATTCCCTGGCATTCGAGCGGTTGAATCTGCACCCGGCTTCCATGATCAACGCTTCATTTCTGGATGATGCCGGAAAACTGGAGGAAGTCGGGCTTGGAGATCCAAAGCGGGATTTGGGCAGGCGGTTCCTAATGATTCAGGATGCTCTTGCGCTGTCAAACAAGGCCTGTGCAACACGGGTGGGTCTGCAGTTGGGGACTAGTGTATTGGCAGATTGGCTCGCTTCCGCAGAGGTGGCAAAGCCCGGCCAAAACGAAATGAAAACGTCCCCGGATTTCGAGCCGTTGACCCTCTATGAAATAACCTCCCTTTATCAAATGCTTGGAAACGGCGGACTGCTGGTGGCGCCTTATTCCATTGAAAGCGTAAGCAACGATCGCGGTGAAATTCTTTATCATGCCGGGAAGAATCCTGGCAAACCGCTTTTAGAGCCGCTGGTGGCGCGCCAAATGACACTCTGTTTGCAATCCGTCACAAGGGATGGAACAGCAAGCATGCTGAGTCAGGACTACAGCCTGCCCTCTCCCGTTGTGGGCATGACGGGCTACTCGGAAGGTTACAGGGATGCGTGGTTTGTCGGGTACACGCCCAGTTTGGTTGGCGGAGTTTGGGTCGGCTTTGACAAATCCATTCCGATCGGATCCAAGTCCCTGGCAAGCAAAACCGCATTGCCCATTTGGGGGAACATGATGCAGAAAATTTTGGGAAATGACCCGCAAGGCGTTTCATTTCCCGTCCCGGAAAGCCTGAGCAAAGTCGAGGTGGATCGGCGCAGCGGAGTCATCAAGGGGTTGGGTTTTTTAACAGTGGGATCCGGAAATCTTTTTGTTTACCTGCGCCAGGACCAGTTAAACCAGGCCAAAATCAGCAATGCTGCAACACAAGTAGAACAGCCGAAGGATTGGTCGGATTGGCTCAGCACCATGTTCGCCAATCCCACTGGAGAAACTCCATCTACGGTGCCCCTCGAAGAAACATCAGACGGGTTGGCGCCTGAAATCCCCCTGGTTGCCGAATACCGGATGCCGGCATTGCGAGGGGATATTCTTACGGCTGACGGGGAAGTCCTGGCCACGATGACCCAATCGCAAAATCTGGTGCTGGGCTGGCCTGCGCTTGAAGTTGCAAATGGCGAGGATGAGGCGGTTGCCTGGATTGGGAAACGGTTGATCCTGGCTCACGATTGGTTGAAAGAGGACTTCGATATCACGGATGCGGATTTACACTCCCTCCATCGATTCCGGAGATTCCATCCCATTCTCGTGGCGGAAAATCTGAGCCCGGCTCAAATCGACGCATTCCCGATGACATCCCTGCAAAGCGAAGGATTTTCCCTGCAGGGCGTACCGCGACGGATTTATCCACACGGCAATTCCCTGGCCCACAGTCTGGGCTATTTGCAGAGAAAGCAGGGAATTAATCGAAAACACTATCAAGCCGGAGAAGTTATTTACGACGATTACCTGGGAGCCGCCGGATTGGAAGAGCGCTTTGACAAGGAACTGCGCGGGCAGGAAGGACACCTGACAATTGCCACAACACCGGAAGGATTTGCCAGGGCTGCGGTTGTCGATTCCGGGGCGACCGCCGGAGCGCAACTTCGCACCACGATAGATTCCCAAATTCAACATGCGGCCGAACGGGCTTTTGAGGGCACGCGGACGGGCGCGGCAGTCGTCATGAATATTCAGAACGGCGACATTCTCGGGATGGTTTCGAACCCCACGTTTGACCCCAACAGTTTTATTCCAAAACTTTCCACGGACAAATGGCAGGCCATGATCCAGGCCGCAAAAAATCCCTTGTTAGACCGGGTTTATCGGGAGCAGAACCCGCCCGGATCCAGTTTCAAGGTGGCCACCACTTTGGCCGCCATCCGGGCGGGTGTTTTTGATCCCAATCGCCTGATCCAGTGTCCGGGCTATTTCGATGTCGGCG
The DNA here is from genome assembly GCA_028713655.1 of Candidatus Methylacidiphilales bacterium. Classification (NCBI taxonomy): domain Bacteria; kingdom Pseudomonadati; phylum Verrucomicrobiota; class Methylacidiphilae; order Methylacidiphilales; species Methylacidiphilales bacterium. The sequence continues at coordinate 79,468 of JAQTNW010000005.1, forward strand.
GCATGCGCTACGAATTGCCTCATGAAAAGGGAGCCCCCATAACCTTCCGCGCCGGGATAGCCCACTCCTATAACACCTATTTCTTTGATTTGGGTGAGCGCACGGGACGCGATCCGCTCATCGCCATGGCCCAGGAATTGGGGTTTGGCCAATCGACCGGATTCATCCTGCCCGGAGAGCTGCCCGGGCTGATACCCACTCCCGAGTTCGTGCGTGTCACTCATAAACGCACCATGGGTGGCGGAGATGTCGCAAACATGTCGATCGGACAGGGCGATGTTCTGGTGACACCCCTGCAGATGGCCAATTTGATGTGTGTCGTGGCGAATGGAGGTACGCTGTACCGGCCACGCCTGGTGAAACAACTCGAGGATTCCTCAGGAAAGACAACCCAATCCTTCCCGAATGAAATCATCCGTAAAATCCCCTTCTCGTCCACGGAAAACAAAATCCTGATAGATGGATTGGTGGCCGTGACGGAAGAAGGAACCGGCGGGCCCTCAAAAGTGCCCGGGATCAAGGTCGCCGCCAAAACGGGCACCGCCCAGGTGGGATCAAAAACACAACCGCGGCAGATCGCCTGGATGATTGGCTTCCTGCCTGCGGGCGAACCCAGGTATGCCTTTGCGGTAATGATTGAGGGGGATTTGGATCAAGACCTGCATGGAGGCGCGGACGCCGGACTTATCGCAGGAAAATTATTTACAGAGATTTTTGCCAAACCCTCGTCGCCTTCAGCCTTAACAACACAGGAATAAAAACTATGAAAATCTACAATCGGGTCGCTTTATATACGGGGCTGCTTGTCGCAATAATGAGCGCATGCGTGATCGCAGCGGCTTACCACGAAATCTCGCGTACATTTTATGATCATATCCAGCAGCAACAGGAAATCAGCATGCGGGTGGCGCAGGAACAATTGGAGCGTCTGGGAAAACCTCTTCACATTGCGGACGGGAAACTCATGGCGGGAAACAGGGTCTTGAACGGAGATCAAGTTGTTGTGGATCGCGTCACTTCCCTGGTGGGAGGCATCGCGACCATCTTTCAAGGTGACACGCGCATTGCCACCAACATCCGACTGCCGGACGGTTCGCGTGCAGTTGGCACAAAACTGACGGGCCCGGCCCGGGAAGCCATATTTGACAGGGGCGAAAATTTTCGCGGTGAGGCGAATACCCTGGGGGAACCCTATTTGACCAACTATACCCTGCTTCGGGATGAACAGGGAACACTGGTCGGCATGCTTCAGGTAGGCGTGCTCAAAAAGGCGTACTCCGGCGCGCTAAATACAATTTTAGTCCGCAGCTTTATCATCGCGTTCATAGGGATGCTTCTAATTGGATTTTTAGTCCACGAAGCGCTGAGCAAACTGGTTCGCGAGTTGCAGACGGTGGCAGAGGGCAGAAAGGTTCTCTTGCGGTCAACTTTTAGCGGTGTATTTGGCGTCGATGTGGCCGGACGATGCTCCTTTATTAATCATGTAGGAGCCAAATTTCTGGGAGGCGCGCAGGAAGATTTCATCGGCAAGGAAATCCACTCGCTCATCCACCATAATGCATGGGACGGATTGCAAATTGATGCTTCCCATTGCCCGCTTTGCCAGGTGTTTCAGTCCGGGAACACCTATCACAACGAGGATGACGTCCTGTGGAGATTGGATAAAACCTCATTTTCGGCCGAAATACAGTCGTTTCCCTTGATAAAGGAAAATAAAATTTCAGGGGCGATTGTCGCCTTCAGCGATATTACAGATCGCAAGCAGATTGCCAGGGATATCGAGGCGAAAAACGAGGAACAAAGAGCCCGGAAACTAAGGTTAAGGTTGCAACCGTTTCGGGCAGTTGCGGCAACGGCGCTCCGCCGGGTGATTCCATCCGCCTGAAGGGTTGCGCCTCCGCGTCTTTCATCCCAACCCAGGATCAAATAGAAAAATATGAAAAGATTGTTATTCCATGCTGTAATCCTGCCGACGCTGATACTATCCACAGGACTTGCCGCCAACGCCCCCCACAGGCTGATCCTCGAACACGCCAAATATGACACATCGCATTCCGATAATCACACACCCAAAAAGCTGATTAAAGAGGCGCAATCTGACGAATATCACACAATCACCATGCGGGTGCGAATCACCGTCTATTGGTCCGTGGGGTCCGGGAGCGACCACTGGTCCCGGATGAAAATGAGTTCACTCTGTATTCCATTGGTGGAAGGATTACATTGTGCCGTCGATCCGGACATCATTCCGTATGGATCCCAGGTCTCCTTTCCTGAAATTTCAGAGATTCGAACGCTGTCCGCCGTGGACACCGGAGGGGGCGTAGTGTCAAAAACAGCTTCAAACGGCAAAGTTCCCGTTATTGACATTTACTTCGTGAAAAAATCCGACGCCCTGGAATTTTCAGAAAAACATGCCGCCTATACCAGCGCCACTATTCGAATCCCGCGCAAACCAAAAACCATCGCCCAACTCAGGCAATTCTATGCCGCCGATTGAATGTTATAAGAAAATCATTTTGCGCCTGGGGCGATATGGAGCGCGGTGGCAACCACCTTCGCCAAGGCTTCGGCGGTCATGAGCCGGAGGCGTCCGGCAGTTGCCGGACTTTGAATTTTTAGCCAAATACAACTCCTGTTAATTCTCGCTCTCCCCTTCATTCCATAATCCCTGCGCACGCCGCGGGTGGGGAGAACACCCCATAGCAACGAAACGGTTCCCGGCGTATTTTAACGCATATGAAAAAACTATTACTCTACGGTCTGTTGGCTTCCTTCCTCGGCGCGCTCTACGGTTGCGCGTCCGATAAACCCCAGACGACAACTTCGACCACTTCGACGACGACGGAGCAGACCACGGTACGCCCCGCGAGCCAGTAAATCCGAACCGGGATCCCTTTTATTTTAAAGTCAATATTTGGATCGATTCTGGTCCTGGCCTTGGTTTCGTGCGCTTCAGTAAGCGTTCGAGATGGTTCTGAGCGCAGCACACAGAAGATGCCGCAAAAAATTTATGTGGCGGTCTTCGACACAGGGCGGGGTGAATTTAATGTCGATCGTAAGGGGACGGAGCTGGTTGAGTTCAAGCGGAACCTTCAGACCATGATGCAGGTGGCCTTGGTCACGGACTTGTCGCATCGCCTCATTCTCGCTTCACCCACGAGCAAGGTTCGGGGATTTATACCTGAAAACGCATGGCTGATACGGGGCGAATTCACAAAGGTCAACCAAGGCAGCCGCCTTCTACGCTCAGCCATAGGTTTTGGCGCCGGCGGAACCAAGATGGAAACCAATGTCTATGTGTATAACCTGGAACAGAACTCGAAAACCCCGTTTCTAACCTTCTCGACAACGGGGGGCAGCGGCGCGGAACCCGGGGCCATTACAGCCGTCGCAACGGATCCTGTGGAAATAGCCGTTCAAATAGCCATTGGCGGATTCGGCGGCCTGGCCCACGGTCTTACGGAGGACACCAAACGCACCGACCGGGAAATAACCGCAAAATTTTCAGATTACATGTATCGGAGCGGATGGATTGCCGAGGACAAGTGGATCAAACCTAAAAATATAAATTAGCGGCAGAATCGAGGACCTATATTTCTGCTTGTTTATTAGAACCACGCTAGTGGTCTGTTTTGCACGCAACCAACCCATCATTTCACGGAAAACAGACCACTAGTTGAACAGGCATCTGATTTTCGGCATGGGGCATTCACCCCATAGGCATTCGAGCTGGATGGATATATTTTAAACTTCAACTCATAAAAGGAATCAAATGAAACTATATACATGTTTGGCTTTATCATTATTGGTTGCCGGCTGTGGATTCGTCACCTCGATGTCCCTTACGCAGGCAAATCTCGACAAAATTCATGACAACATGTCTCCGAAGGAAGTGATATCCATTCTGGGGCAGCCTACGGATTCAAAAACCGAGCCCATCCCGATTGTCGGAGGCACACAGACTATTTACACCTATCACACCAACTCTTCCGATGTAACGATCGTCTTTAAGAATGATCTCATGAAGGAAAAGCGCGGAACATTCGATCGGTAGGCTCGAATCAAAAGCAATAGTGCCTTGCGTTCATGCAGGTGGATTCCATCAAATCAGCAGTTCAAACCTGGGAACAGGTGCCGCGTTACCGCGAGATTTTCAGCATTCTGTACAAATACGGATTTGCCGATTTTTTGCAATTGGTGCGCCTGCGGGCGCTTTCGGACTTGAGGGACCGGCACATCAGCAAGGAATATCTGGCCCTGCAGAACAAGCCCCCCGCTGTACGACTGCGCCTGGCCCTGGAGGAATTGGGGCCCACCTTTGTCAAACTGGGACAGATCCTCAGCTCACGGCGCGACATCATTGACGAAAAATTCCATAATGAACTCTGCAAACTCCAGGACCGCGTCCCTCCTTTCCCCGGAGAAGAAGCCAAAGCCATCCTGAAGAAAGAATTGAAGAAATCGCCGGAGGCGCTTTTCAAAAAATTCCATGTCCGCCCGCTTGCTTCCGCCTCCATCGCCCAGGTCCACCTGGCGGTGCTGCATACCGGCGAACAAGTGGTGGTCAAAATCCAGCGGCCTGACATCCTGGAAACCATTGAAATGGATCTGGCCATTCTAGGCGAGATCGCGCGCTTTTTGGACAAACATGTACCTGCAATCGCAGCGCTCAATCCAACGGGAATTGTGCGCGACTTCAGCAAAACCCTGCTGCGCGAATTGGATTTTTGCAATGAAGCCGCCAACATGCGTCGATTTCAAATGGAATTTGAGAAAGAAGAGTCCCTCAAGGTACCCGTCGTCTATGGGGAATTATCCACCCCCCGCGTATTGACCATGGAATATTTGAAAGGGCTTTCTGTTAACGATCCTCAGGCTTTGAAAGACGCCGGCATCGATCCGGCCACGCTTTCGGAAACGATTTCAGCATTGATATTCGACCAAGTGCTGCGCGCGGGCTTTTTTCACGCGGATCCGCATCCCGGCAACCTGGCTATCATGCCCGACGGAGTGGTGGCACTGTACGACTATGGAATCATAGGCCAGCTTACGCCGGCATTTCAGGAGGATATTGCCGATCTTTTAATGGGTCTGATGGACCGGGATGCCCGCACCATCATGTACGCAATCATCGGCATGTCGGAAGGAAGCTTTGTGGAAGACCCTGCAGGGATGGAAGCGGATATCGAAGCTTTCAACGAAGACCATCTGAACAAACCTTTGAAGGAAATCCAGATAGGGTTCGTTTTAAACCGTCTTCTGGATTTGTTGATGACGCACAAACTGCGGATGAAAGCCGCATTTTATCTGGGGGTGAAGGCACTGTCGCAGGTCGAAGCCATTGGGCTGACTTTAAACCCTGACCTGAATTTCATCGAGCTGGGCAGGCCGTACGCGGAAGCGCTTTTCCTGAAAAAGCTGAGTTTGCCGCGCTTGCGGAAAGGTGTCGAAAAAGTTCTCATAGAAACACTGCGCCTGGTTGAGCAACTGCCGGGCGATTTAAAGGAAGTCTATTTCCGCCTGCGCAGTGGCCGCCTGAGCCTGCCGCTGGACCACAAAATCAATCCCGAGGGGTTTGAGCCCCTACGCAAAACACTCGATCAGATCGCCAACCGACTGGCGGATGCCGTGCTGACGGCCGCGGTTCTGATTTGTTCCGGACTGCTGGTCTTGTCAAAAGTACCGCCGCTGATTCACGGCACTCCCCTGTTCGGCATCCTAGGTCTGATGCTGGGAGCATTCATGACCATCCGCCTCATCGTCGCCATGTGGCACCGCGACGGATTTTAGAGGGGTCTAGGATTATTTGCCGCAAGAGAACGCATAGAACACACAGAATGGAAAATTATTTTTACCATGAGGATAGTGGAGATTTTTGCTCTTCGCGTTCTTCATGGTTAAGAGTGGTTTTTTGTGAACTTTGTGTTCTCCCACTCGCGACGCATGTCGGAGTTTGCGGCCAACCCTCATAAAGTCATTTCTCATCCATCTGCGCAAATTAATTTAATCTGCGGATAAACCTGTATTTTGGTTTTACTTCGTGTTCTTCGTGGCTTTGTGTGAGGCTCTTGGCGTCTTTATCCGCGCGCCAGGCTCTTTACCCCAGTTCGGAGCGTCCCTGCTCCTTGATGAACGGCGGATGTCAAACGTTCGCTGGCGAGGTCCACAAACGAGAGGGCTTTCTTTTTCAGCATTTTACGCTCGGGTTCTGTCAGCTTTTCGCTTTTGCAAATGGCCATCTTCAGGAAAGCCGCAGCTTCGTCGATCAGCTTCAACGCAGGCTTGGAGATCGGATCTTCATGGGATACGCGGACTTTGGTTTTGGATTTTTTCTGATGGGATGTTTTTGTTTTTTTCATAATGAATTCCTTATGGATGGTTTTTGTTATCTTCTGCTCAGACCGCCTGTAAAAAAGAGGACCAGACTGACAAGCAAAATAAAACCAAATCCACCGACGCCCATCATGGGGCCGCTCAGGTAGAAACCGCTGGTTGCGAACAGGAACATCAACAGGATTAAAGCAAGGATTAGATTCATAAGAGTCAGTGTAATCCCGGCGGATTTTCCCGCCAGGGGGTATTCACCCCATATTCGAGTTTTAAGTTGTAAGTTTTAAGTTTAAAGCGGTTCCTGCGCTTCATGGGGTGAAGACCCCCTGGCGGCAATATCTGCGAGTGCTACTGTTAGCGTTATTAACACCCAACCAACCAACAAAATTATGAAAACAATTATTAAAAAATACTCGTCCACTCCCGCTCTTCTACTGGCATTCGGTTTCGTCCTACTCCTGGTAGGAGGACTGACTTTTGCATATATGAACAACTCCTCAGGTGGCAATGAACCGCTCCCGACCCATGCTGCGGTCACAATGAACGCATAAATCTCCAGGATTAATTTCCGCTGATCGTAATGGAGGCCCGCTTGCCCGCTGTCATCCAACCGATAACATGATGAATCGTCTTGCGCGGCCTCCGTGAGGGCTGATAGGAATATGAACAAGTAGAAACAATCAACCCTTATGGCGGATACCAACGACAGACAACACCGCGCAATCCTTCAAAGAATTGCCCGTCGGGTGATGCTTGAAAGAGGGCTTGCCCCGGATTTTTCGCCCCAGGCGCTTGCCGAACTCGGAGGAATCCACAGGCCGGCGACGCAAGCTGAAGGATCAACACGTGATCTGCGAAGCCTTCTCTGGTGCTCCATCGATAATGATGATTCGCGCGATCTGGATCAACTGACCGTTGCCGAAGCCATGCACGAAGGGACCGTCAAGGTCCTGATCGCCATTGCCGACGTGGATGCGATCGTCAAAAAGCGCTCCGCCATTGACGATCATGCGCGGCAAAATACAACCTCGATCTACACGGCTGCCATGACATTTCCGATGTTGCCCGAAAAACTCTCCACGGATCTTACCTCCCTCAACTTTGAATCCGAGCGCCAGTCCATTGTCATTGAAATGCTTCTCGCTACGAACGGATCGCTTCTGAGTTCGGACATTTATCGGGCTACTGTCCGCAACCGGGCCAAGCTTGCCTACAACAGCGTCGCCGAATGGCTGGAGGGCCATGGCCCGATGCCGCAAGAGATCGCCTCAGTCAGCGGTCTGGACGAGAACATTCGACTGCAGGATTGCGTGGCCCGGAAACTGAAGTCACTGCGTCGTCTGAACGGGGCGCTTGATCTCGAAACCATCAAGGCCCGTCCTGTCTTTGATGGAGATGAGCTAACGGACTTGGAGGCCGACAACAGGAATCGGGCCAAGGATATTATTGAGGACTTCATGATCGCCGCCAACGGTGTCACCGCACGTTACCTCGCGTCCAAAAAGCTTCCCTCACTGCGGCGCGTGGTTCGCATACCCAAACACTGGGACCGGATTGTCGAGCTTGCAGCAGAACAGGGATCAAAGCTGCCCAGGGAACCCGACGCAAAGGCCTTGGAGCAATTCCTTGTATCGGCGAAAACTGCGGATCCTCTTCGCTTTCCCGATCTCTCACTCAGCATTATCAAGCTCCTGGGTTCGGGTGAATACGTTGTCCAACTTTCAGGAAACAATGTTGCCGGCCACTTCGATCTTGCCGTCAGGGATTATGCCCACTCCACAGCGCCAAACCGCCGATTCCCGGACCTGATTACCCAACGGTTGCTAAAAGCGGCAATGTCAGGTTCCGCCCTGCCCTACGAAAATGACGAATTGGAAAAGCTCGCCAGCCACTGCACCGAAGCGGAGGACGCGGCAAAAAAAGTGGAACGGCAAGTCACAAAATCCGCTGCCGCCCTGTTGCTGGAGTCAAGGATTGGAGAGCAGTTTGATTCCCTTGTCACCGGCGCATCGGATAAAGGCACATGGGTCCGCCTTCTGCATCCGCCCATTGAAGGAAGACTGGAGAATGGCAATAAGGATCTGAAGGTCGGCCACCAGCTCCGTGTACAACTGGTCCGAACGGATATCGAGCGCGGACATATCGACTTTAAGAGAGTGGGGTAAAACCCTGCCATGGAATCCGGGAGGTTCAGGCGTTCTCGAACCGCGTCCAGGGTTAAACACCCCATTGTGAGGTTCTCATTGCGCCTTACCACTGCAACTCCCCCGGCCGAATATTCACTGTTATCCCGCGCCCCTTCGTAGAAGTCTGTGCGGATATTCTTTAAGTTCTCTCCTGGGGTACTCACCCCATAGGCACGAATAGTGTACCGCGTATTCTCACATTAATAAATATGAAAAAAATAATTACAGCACCCCTGGTTTTGGCTGCCACAGCCGTCTTATTCGGACTGGCCTGCAGCAGCCGAGTCTCGGCTGATCCTTCCCTCACCATCCGCATCGGGCCGCAAGGCCCGCCTCCATCCCATGAGGACCACCGCTGGGAAAGCCCGCATCATACCGCTGTCTGGATACCCGGACACAACGAATGGAGTGACGGACGTTATGTCTGGGTGGGCGGTTATTACACCTATCCTCCTCGCGAAAACACTCATTGGATTTCACCGGTCTATTCACACCAGCAGGACGGGTATTATTACCGCCCGGGTTACTGGTCAAACTAACTGAAAACCCAACCAAGAAGCTAATAAATCTATGACAACTATTATTGAAAAAGATTCATCCACTTCCGCCATTTTACTGGTATTCGCCGTCCTGCTGCTTGTGGCAGGAGGGCTGTTCTTTGCCTACATGAACGGCGCATTTGGCGCGAGGACCACAGTCATCGAAAACCACAAAACGATCGAAAATAAAACCTTCGTAATGCCAGAGCAACCGCCCTCCCACGCCGAATCCTCGGAAAAGAAACCCTAAACCCAATCAATGTCCCACAACCGCCATCTGATGATGGCACAATAAGAAAATATAAAAAATGAAAAATAAAATCAGTCATCTCGGCAGCCTCACCTTTTTGGGTGTACTGCTGCTCGCCGCCAATGTAACCCTCGCGCAAACTCCCGCGCCTACAACCACCACGACAACCACAACGAGCTCCGGCACCATCAGCCAGTTCAGTCCCGACACCATCATTGTTAAAACAACGACATCAACCGATCCGGTCAGTTACTCTTACACCAAGACCACGACCTATGTTGACGAAAACGGCAATCCCGTTTCGGTCGAAACCGTAAAGTCAGGCCTTCCCGTAACTGTCTATTACGACAGGGACGGAAACAAAATGGTGGCCACAAAAGTCATTGTGAGAAAGACAACGAGCACAACGACGACCCCCTAAACTGCGCGATTTGCAAGTATAACAAAACCGTGGATGGGAGTTCTCCCATTCACGGTTTGTGCTTTTCTCAACCCTTTCGTGTTGGGCACGGTCATTGATTCAGGTATTAGGCAAACACCCCATAGAATAGGCGGAGTCATTCGGCCTATTCTATGATACGTGAATTCCAATCATTCCTTAATAACAGATCATTCGACACGAATTGCAACCCGCATCAAGGTCGGAATCCCAAAGAAGAATCACTACATCTCCGCCGCCAGCCGCAACAAGCGGGCCGAGCAGGCGCTCCGCACGTCTGAACTTAGCTATCGCCGGCTGTTCGAAGCGGCGAGGGACGGCATTCTCATTCTGGACTTTGGCACAGGGCGCATCAACAATGTGAATCCCTTTCTTTTTAAACTCCTGGGTTTCACCCGGAGTGAAATGGTCGGCAAAACCGTCGGGGAACTCAGCCCCTTCAAGGACATTGAATCCAACCAAGCCATGTTGGAACGATTGCAACAGGACGGATATGTCCGCTATGAAGACCTGCCTCTCGAAACCAGGGACGGCCGCAAGATTGCCGTCGAGTTTGTCAGCAATGTATATCATACCGGTGGCAAAAAAGTGATTCAATGCAACATCCGCGACATCACCTGGCGAAAACATGCGGAACATGAAATACAGCGCCTGAATGAAACACTCGAACAGCGTATAGTCGAACGCACGGCACAATTGCAGGCAGTCAACGAGGAACTGGAAACGTTCAGTTATTCCGTTTCGCACGATTTGCGCGCGCCACTGCGCCATATCGCGGGCTTTGTAAAACTGCTGCAACAAGATGCCGGGCCGTCACTTTCGGAAAAAAGTTCCATGCACCTGACGACCATTTCCCAATCGGCAAACAGGATGGGAAATTTGATTGATGACTTGTTGTCATTCTCGCGCGCCGGCCGTGCGGAATTGCAAATGACAGACGTCAATCTTGGCGAATTGGTCCGGGAGATCCTGAATGATTTTCAGGCGGAATCAAATGAGCGGAATATTGTGTGGAAAATTGATCTGCTGCCACGCGTGCGGGCTGACCGCGCCATGATGCGCATGGCGCTGGTCAATCTTATTTCCAATGCAGTAAAGTTCACCGGGGCCCGCATCGAACCCAAAATCGAAATCGGCTCACGCAATGAAAGTGGCGAAACGGTAATCTACATCCGTGATAATGGCGCCGGCTTTGATCCGAAATATACGGGGAAGCTTTTCGGAGTTTTTCAACGCCTGCACAACCAGAGCGAGTTCGAGGGTACGGGCATCGGTCTGGCAAACGTCCAGCGCATCATTCATCGTCATGGCGGCAGGGCATGGGCGGAAGGCGCGCTGGAAAGTGGTGCGACATTCTACTTTTCCATCCCGAAACAGGAATTACGGCATAAATGAATTTCCCGCCGCATATCCCGCACTTGGAGGATGATCCGAGGCCGGACGCTTAAAATGGCCCAGCTACGTCACAAGAAACGATCCTTTTTATTTGGCGTTGATTCATACTGAGAAAGCTGGGAAAGATTGAATCCGGACGTGAGGACGTTGTCCTTGAAATTAAAAACCCTGATCGAGGCCTGTTTGGGCTCGGATCAGAAAACCAACCCATGTCGGAGCAGATTCGATGACAGGCTTTCGATTAAAGCGTTTGGGGCAGATAATGGAACCAGAGCCAGGCAATCCCCTGGAGGTTGAGGGTGTCCTGAATCCTGCAGCTGTTCGCGGCCCTGACGGGCATCTTTATCTGTTTCCACGGCTGGTCGCAAAGGGCAATTATTCCCGCATCGGCATTGCGCGGGTCCGGTTTAACGAGGCAGGAAACCCGTCTGGTGTCGAGCGGCTCGGCATTGCGCTCGAGCCCGAAACAGACTACGAGCGGCGCTCCGAAAGCTGCGGCGGTTGTGAAGATCCGCGGATCACTTTTGTTGAACCGCTTGGACATTATGTCATGACGTACACCGCGCTTTCGCCCAAAGGCCCACGGATTGCGCTGGCCGTATCCGAGAATTTGTTTCATTGGAAGCGCTTGGGACTGGCCACCTTCCTGCCGTACGAGGGCATTGAGTTCGACGGAGTGGACAACAAGGATGCCAGCGTCTTTCCGGTCGCCATTCCTGATCCATCCGGACATCCAGCGCTGGCGCTTCTGCACCGGCCGCTTTTCCCCGGCACCCGTCCGGAGGAAAAGGCATGCAACGCGACATCGTGCACACTGGATATCCACCGGGAAAGCATTTGGATTTCCTATCGTGACATGGCCATCGATGGCCGTGAGCCCCATCACCTGTGCCACTTCACCTCCCATCACCGCCTGGCAACTCCTGTCTCGCCATGGGAACAGCTTAAAATTGGCGGCGGCACCCCTCCCATCCTGACACGGCACGGATGGCTGATCCTCTACCACGGCGTGAGTGAAGTGGAAAAGTTGGCTAACAACGAACATCAGTTGTGTTATTCAGCGGGACTGATGGTACTCTCGAAGGAGCATCCGCGTTTGATCCTGTATCGTTCGCCTGAACCGGTGCTGACGCCGGAGCTGCCGCAGGAACGCCGGGGCACCATCCCCAACATCGTATTCCCGACTGGCATTGACTGCCGCAATGATCCCGGCTCACCGGACCGTTTCGACATTTATTACGGGATGGCTGACAATCGGATTGGCGTGGCACGGTTGGACATACCAGAACATCTGCCAACAGCGACAACCCCTGCTCCGGATAAATAGGGGTCCTTCCATTCGTGGCGCTTTGCAAGGTCCAATTACCGGGCTAAACCGCACACGTTCCGCGAAGGCGGCTGGCACGGCATGGGGTACACACCCCATAGCTTCCATACGCATTTTTGGATAATTCTCAATCTACGCCATGAATTTCAAACAGAACAGTAACGTCAATCGATTCCCAGAAATCAGCACCCTATTATGAAAACACCCGAAATTTCTTTAAACGGAAACAGACGCATACCCATACATAACGTTTCGAAATCTGGTCTGCCTCTGTTGCTGGCTATTCTCATCGGCATTAGTTTGAATCCAGTCCTTTGCCGGGCGCAACAGTCCGACAGCGAGGCGCAAGGTGCACAGGTGCTTACCCGCGGGCCGGTGCACGAAGCGTTTGCAGGGATGGTCACTTTCAACCCGGAACCGGGTATCGTAGTGGCAAAAGCCCCGCCGGACCCCATCGAGGAAATACCCCCGGAAGAGAGGCCAGAGGGCGACAACGTCACCTGGATTCCTGGTTACTGGTCTTGGGATGAGGAGCGGAGCGATTATCTTTGGGTGAGCGGTGTCTGGCGCGCTCTGCCCCCCGGTCGCGCCTGGATCGCAGGCTATTGGGGAAAAACCGCTGAAGGCTATCAATGGATTTCGGGATATTGGGCTGACGCTGCAGCGCAGGACACCACCTATCTTCCCGAGCCTCCGGCGACAGTGGAAGCAGGCCCCAATGTCGCAGCGCCATCAGACGACTACGGTTGGACGCCGGGTTGCTGGGTCTGGTATCAGGAGCGTTATGCCTGGCGCCCGGGTTACTGGGTGCAAGGCCGCGCGGATTGGGATTGGACTCCCGCCCATTATGTCTGGACTCCCCGTGGATACATTTTTGTCGGGGGCTTCTGGGATTACCCGGTCGAACGGCGCGGTGTTCTTTTTGCGCCGGTCTATTTTGAATCAGGAATATATTCACGGCATGGCTACTCCTACTCGCCCAGCATCGTGATTGATCTTGGAGTATTCAGAGATCATCTCTTCCTGCGGCCACGCTACAGTCACTACTACTTTGGCGATTACTATGCCGTGAGCTACCAGCAAGGCGGCTTCTTTGCATCGTTTTCGTTTGGATCCAGCCGGGATGGCTACGACCCGATTTTTTCTCATCAACGCTGGGAACATCGCCAGGACAGGGAGTGGGAGCATCGCATTGAAGCATCCTACCAGAACCGCCGTGACAACGAAGCCGCGCGCCCGCCACGCACATGGGCGGCAGCGAGGGTCGCACAGAACCATGTGACTGTTGCCATGCCTCTTGGCCAACTGGCCCAAAGAAAAGACAATCCTGTACGATTCCAGCCCGTGGCCAGGGAAGAAAGACAGAAGCTTGCACAACGCGGCCAGGAAGTTCAACAATCACGCGATCAGCGACGGACACTGGAGGCCAAGACCGTGGACACGGCCGCCCGAACCACGGGCGGGGTAGCCACGCCGGTAAAAGTTCAGCTTCCGAGATCCCCAATTGTGGCAAAGACTACCAATCAAATGGGAAGCAACAAAACCCCGCCAGAAGCGCTGCAGGCGCCCAAACCGGATCTTAAGTTACAGCCCAAATCCGACACGTCAGGCCGTCAGCCAAACACGGACAAGGGCAATCTCCAACCCAAACCGCTGAAGTCCGAGTACCAGAAGAAGCCCACACAAGGACAAAACCATGCGGCACCGGGCGAAACCCAGATTCAACCCGAACCGGAACAACGCACGAATGCGGCGGCGGCGAAAGCCCAGTCGGATTCCCAACAGAACGCCCGGGTGAATGAACAAAAGGCGCAACAAGACTCACAACAACACACGAATGCGGCGGCGGCGAAAGCCCAGGCGGATTCCCAACAGAACGCCCGCGTGAATGAACAAAAGGCACAGCAGGATTCGCAACAACGTGCAACTACGGCCGCAGTGAAAGCCCCAACATCGCAACAGCAACAGGCGCCAGAACGGCCGGCCAAACAAAAGCCCATTCCAACCGAGACAAGCACCACCCAACCCGCCGCGAGTGACAATACGCAGCAAGATAATGGAACAACATCACAGCCGGATAATCAGCCTGAGCAACGCAAGCATTCCCATGATGATCGAAGGAACTAACTTGATGGACACATCTGATTTATTTTCAAACTGCGGAAAGACCTCCGCACTTGATCTTTCCAAGTGTGCCTTGTCCCTGTTGCTGATTGTTCTCATCGGCATCTGCTGGAACCTGGCCATTTGCCGGGAGCAGCACCGTGTCCCGCAAAAATCATCCGCAGGTGAAAAAAACGCGGCGGAATCCGTTCAAAAAATGAGTGGTACTGGAAACTGGCGGGATTTATCAATGTCGGAAAATCCGTCCGGGCCGCCGAGGCATCCTCGTGAGGCTGTACACCCTTGAAACAATTTTCAAAAATGCAGCGTTTACAAAACACACAATCGAAAGAAAACAACAGTATGAGCAAACAAGTTAAAGCAATCAGGAATGACATCAGCACGTTTAGCGAAGATGTGCGCGCGTTGATCGCCGCCACTGCAGACGTAGCCGGTGAAAAAGTCGCAGAAGTCCGCAGGCGGCTGACAGCCACATTGGAAAATGCCAGGGAAATCGCAGGCTCTGCCCGCGAGAAGGCTGTAGAGGGCGCGAAAGCGGCCGATGTGGTTGTGCGCGAGCACCCTTACCATGCCATTGGAATCGGTTTCGGAATCGGCGCGCTCATCGGCTGCCTGATTGCGTGCCGTTGCACTTCAAACAACAACTAATCTCATTGAAAGGAACATTATGTTGGGAACAATTCTATTAATCGTACTCATCCTCATGCTTTTCGGAGCACTCCCCACCTGGCCGCACAGCCGAAACTGGGGTTATTATCCAAGCGGAGGACTCGGGTTTCTTTTAATCATTCTCGTTGTCCTGCTTCTGCTGGGCAGACTTTGAATATGGACGGATTTTTAAAACGCTATAAAGCCGGTCGTTGAATGGATCGGCAGCAAGGCATTTATGACAGCCATACAGAAACAACAATGTGCGCGCCGACGGGAGCTTATGGATCTTATCATGTTTGGCAAAGTGCTGGCGACCTGGGTCGTGTTTGTGGCTTTTGTATGGATTTTGCTTTACGCATGCCTGGTCGGGAAAGAGTTCCCGGACATGGTATGGATTGTGGTGAGCAACTGGAAACCATAACACTTCCTGCATGAAGTCTGGTTATTGGATTATGAAATTAAATTCATCGGATAAAAACTTTTTAAACATTCATTTCGCAGGCATCAGCACTGTAACCCGGAGGATGGTGCGCGAGCGCGCATGGGAGCTGGCTGTCATCAATGGCTTTCAGGCGCATGAGGCATCAAAATCCCATTGGGAACAGGCCAAACAGGAATTGACGAGTGAACCCGGCACAAATGCAAAAGTGACAAGTCTTGCATCGACACCCGAATCCGGACATCAGTACCCGCCGCCCGGCTCGACAGGAGACAAAATACCAGCTATTTTCAGAGATGAAGGCAACAGCGAAGCGCGGAGCGGGAGTGCAAGACCCCTCGATGAAGGAGACACGGAAGGTGGACAGGATGAAACGTCCCAGACTGACAGTATCCAACGGCACCTTGACGAATGAGATGAACAATTCCCCAGGGACCCGCAATGCCGGTTGAATTCAAGGATTATTACAACATCCTCGGCGTGAAGCGGGATGCAAGTGACGTAGAAATCAAAAAGTCCTTCCGCAGGCTTGCCCGTAAATATCACCCTGACGTCGCCAAGGACAAAACAACGGCCGAGGAAAAGTTCAAGGAAATCAACGAAGCAAACGAAGTCCTCGGCGATCCGGAAAAACGGCAAAAGTATGATGATCTTGGGGCAAACTGGAACCACCCGGAACGCCAAACGGCGCCGCACGGGCGCGGATCTGGCAGTGCTTACGGAAAGGGTTCTGAATTCCACTTTGAGGGCACGGGCTTCAGTGATTTTTTTGAGCAGTTCTTTGGCAGTCACAATAACCCATTTACACATTCTGGCGGCCCGGCGCGTAATGGCTCCAGGGATGCAAAATTTGCCCGACGCGGCCAGGACGTCGAGGGTGACATCCTTGTAACGCTTGACGAAGTCCTGCACGGTTCGACGCGTACAATCCGGCTGCAACGCACCGATCCGCGAACCGGCCAGTCGGCAATGCAGGATTTACTGGTGAAAATTCCTTCAGGAGTACGTGAAGCGCAACTGATCCGTCTCATGGGCAAAGGAGAAGAAGGGCGGGGTGGCGGTGATTCGGGCAACCTTTACTTGCGGGTGAAGTTTGCCAAACACCCTGAGTTTCGTGAGAAGGGCGCCAACTTGTATTACGATTTGGAACTGGCCCCATGGGAAGCTGTCCTGGGTGGCGCCGTTCAGATCCCAACTCTTGACGGAACTGTGTCCATCAAAATCCCGCCTGGCACGGCATCCGGACGGAAATTTCGTTTGCGCGGGAAGGGATTGCCGGTGGGCAACGGATCACAGGGCGATCTGTATGCCATTGTGTCCATCCAAGTCCCGTCAGATCTGACGGTGGAACAAAAAATCCTGTGGGAACAGTTGGCGGCAAAATCAACGTTTAACCTCAGGAACAACTCATGAGCAGACAATATGATCCTGACATCCCCTCGCCCCAAGCGCTGGATTTGCTTCAACCGAAACCAAATGTGTTCTATAGTCTTGATGCGGCCGCCCATCTTGCAGGTGTCCCCCGCCATTCCATTCTGGTCTATTGCCGGGCCGGTCTTGTGCGGCCCGTCTTCCAGCCACCGTATGGGGTGATGGAATTTACGGAGGAGGCGATTTACACCATGCGAAAAATCGAGCACTTGCAAACTGTGCACGGCCTCGATTTGCGCTGGATCAAAACCATGCTCGATCTGCTCAATGAGGTTGAGCGACTGCGAGCCGAGGTTCGTTTTTTGCGTAACCAGTAGAAGATGGCATGTGTTGCAGTGCCAAGCAGGCGAACCCCTGGTAGGGTTATACCCCATAGCTCCCCATGGTTTCCCGATGTATTTTGTCCATGTAAAGAAAGATAATTGGCTCTATCAAATGAAAGGTAAAATATGGTATCTCTGGTAATAACTCTAATCGTAATCGGCGTACTGCTCTGGCTGGTCAACACCTACATTCCCATGGACGGAAAGATCAAGCAGATCCTCAACGCAGTTGTTGTCATTTGCGTGGTTGTATGGCTCTTATCAGCCTTCGGCGTTCTCGGCCACACAAGCAGCATTCAAGTTCCACAAGTCAAATAGAAAATCTCTATTGGATTGATCTCAATCGCCCCGGCTCGGCAAGCTCGGCGCCCGGATGGGGTCAACACCCCATAGACACTCCACCGTCCCTGACTTACATTCATATCCTATGAAAAAAATCATTACAAAATTCCTGGCTTTGGGATCCTTTGCGCTCCTATTCGCCCCAACGGTTCAACTCCGCGCTGCAGACATGCAGGAACGGATACAAACCGCAATACAGATACTCGACAAGAAACAAGGCTCCGCGAATCCGATTCCGGCTGAGCTGCTTAATCACGCAAAAGGTGTCGCCATTTTCAGCGTAACCAAGGGCGGGTTGGGCATTGGCGGTCTTGGTGGTGAAGGAATCGTGGTATTGCGCCTCAAGGACATGATTTCACATTCCTGGACGGCGCCTTGCGCCTTCAATCTTGCCGGCGGCTCCATTGGAGCGCAAATCGGGTTTACCGAATCCCGTTACATCGTCATTCTGAATACCGATGATGCTGTCAGGCATTTTACCAGTTCGGAAAAAATGACCTGGGATGGCACCGCGACGGGAACAGCCGGCAATGACACGCTGACGGAAAAAGCAACAACGACCGAGCTCCAACACAGGGAGATCGTTGTTTACAAGGACTCAGGCGGCATTTTTGGCGGCGCAACCCTGGGCGGCACCTCCATTGAGCGCAAGGACGAGATCAACCAACGCGCGTACGGAGAAGATGTTCTCACGAGAAACATTTTGAATGGCAATGTCCATGCGCCCAAATCCGCCGGGCGCATGTTCATGCTTTTGGATGGCAAACTGAACTGAGCAAATGAGGTGTTTATGGCTGGATGAGAATGCCTCCACCAGCCTGCATATCTCATACCGCAAAGGCGGCATGAGATATGCGCTCCCCGGCGAGCCCCTGCTTAAATCCTGGATGTAAACAAACCCTGCAGGTCCTGGTAAAATTCAAAACGGCATCACACACGCGCTGCGAATTCTGGCGCGACCAGGGTTTTGGTGCTTGCGCGCTCGATCAATTCCACAGGCAGAACCCTGCCGCCCAGAGTCCCCTTTGTTTCCATCCAATGGAACCACAAATTGAAGGCCGCCTTGCCCAAATCCACCTGTGGATGGCGGACGGTCGTCAGCGGTGTCGAATAATTCGCCGCGAGCAGGCCGTCCCCGAATCCAACGACTGAAACATCCTCCGGAACGCGGCACCCCTGTTTTTTCAACATATCACTCGCGCCTATCGCCACGGGATCGCTGGCGCAGACAACCGCGCTGAAGGAAACCTCCTCCGCAAGCGCGCGCGCCATGGCCTGCCGTCCCTGCTCGATGTCCATCCCAGCCAGAAAGACCCGTTCTTCCTCATAGGGAATACCGGCATGATCCAGAGCCCGGCGAAAACCCCGCATGTGCTCCGCAGCGGAACTCGACGCCGGAGGTCCGGACAGGTATAGAATCCTGCGATGCCCCCGCTCGATCAGATACTGCGTCGCCAATTCGCTTCCCTTTTGGGCATCCACGGTGACCCAGCCGGCTTTCGGATATTGGGGTGTACTCACCGGATAATGATGCAGAAAAACCAGCGGAACTCCGTGTTGGGCCGCTGCATCCAATAAAACGGAACGTTGCTGGATGCGAACCAGCGGATAAACAAAGACCGCCTCCACCTGGCGTTCGAACATGCGGAATAATGTCGAGAGCTCGAGAGCGGCATTATTTTGCGAGGATGCAACCATCAAATTGTAAGAACGCGCGGACGCCTCTTCTTCCAGGCCGCGAAGAATATTGGCGGCGTACGGGTCATTGAGCGCCGGCAGAATCACACCGAGTACCTGGCTCAACCCACCCCGGAGGCTGCGCGCCAGATGGTTGGGAATGTAACCGAGGCGTCTGGCCTCCTGCCGCACACGCTCCTTGGTTTTCTGCCCGATGTCAGGCGCATCACGCAAGGCTTTGGAAACCGCCATCACGGACAGGTTCAGGCTGGTTGCAATGTCTTTTAAAGTTGCCATGTGAAATTTTGCGATAAACGCGCTCGAATTTTATAATTTGCCTTGGGATTCCGTCAGATGAAAGAAAAACTCGTCCTGACTTTTGGCGCTGATGAGTTTTTGCCGGACCGCATCTTCCTTGAGCAAGCGCGCCAACGCCCCGACCGTGGCCAGATATTCCGTAACCATGCGTTTGGGCGTTCCAATGACGAAAATCAACTTCACACATTCGTGCGCCTTGACAAACGGAACCCCATGCCGGCTGCGCCCCACCGAAATGACCATATCCTTGACGTTGTCAGTGCGGGCGTGCGGGAAGGCAACTTCATGGCCAAAACAGGTGGATTCCTGCCTCTCCCGTGTAAGCAAATCGTTATAAAAACCCTCAAAATCCGTCACACTGGCCTGGTCCTTAAGCATCAACGCCACTTCACGCACGGCCTCCTCCTGCAAAGTCGCCTTGATATCGAGCGATATCATAAACGGCTTCAAGATCTCGGAGATAGTTTTGGCCATATTTAAATCCCAGGTTAAATGCTGGTCCCGCTCCATCTTAATTTTTGCCTGAGCACCGTATAAAAATTGGTTTCAGGCAGCCAGGCCAGCCGGGTGGCGCCCTTTGCCTTTGAAAACTCAACCCGATCCTTGGGATGGAGTCTTAAACAATTCAATCCGTCGGTTTCCAAATCGAGCACGGGGCTGTCATTTGGAATTTCAATGAATATCGGGCTGCCGGCATCCACGACCAGGGGCCGGTTGGTCAAGGCATGAGCACACAGGGGATTCAACAGAAACGCCTCCGCATTCGGAGTGATGATGGGGCCTCCGGCGGAGAGCGAATAAGCCGTGGAACCGGTCGGCGTTGCGATAATCAGGCCGTCGCACAAATAGGTCGTTAAATATTCGCCGTTTATCCGGACATCAAGGCGCACCATGTGGGAATGTCCTCCCCGCGTAATCACACCCTCGTTCAACGCCCAACCTGTGTAGAACGTTTTATCATCACGCACCACCCGGACGGATAACGCAATCCTCTCGGTCACATAATATTCTCCGCGCAAAATCCTGGGCAGGGCTTCCACCACCCCCTCTCTCGGGAGCGAGGTCAAAAAACCCAGCGTGCCGGCATTGATGCCCAACAACGGCGTCTTGGATCCCTGAATCCGGCGGGCCGCGTGCAGCAACGTGCCATCCCCGCCAATCACAAGGATCAAGTCGGATTTTTGGCGGCGCAAATCACCAATGGCGCCGATGGTGTCGGGATCTTCGTACGCATTGCCAACCCGGTCACACGCCACGCGGTGCTTCTTGAGGATGGATTCCACAAGCCCCGCCACTTCCCGGGCGGGCGGCTTGTTCTCATTGGCCCAAATCGTTACACGAGCGATTTTTTTGCGCATAAGGGGTAGTCGCGGCCGCCATCCCTACCGTCCGATGGCAAAGCCCATGACTCTATCCAAAGTTCAGCCGTTTAAGTTGGAAAGACAAGCCATGATTTTTCGACGCGATCCATGTGGCTATATTGATGCTGGCTTTCATCCGCGTTTATCCTTGTCCCGCCGGAAATCACTTGCGCGCAACCTGAAACGAAGTACTGTCAACATTTGGTTCCAATCCATCAAGCCCCTATGCATATCGTCACCCAACTGGCCTTGTTTGTCGCAAACAAACCCGGCACGCTCGCGTCCGTCTGCAAGGTACTGGCCCAGTCGAACATCAATATTTACGCCATCAGCACCTCGGACACCATCGACCATTCCGTGGTCCGCCTGGTTGTGGACGATCCCAAGAAAGCCATGAAAGTCTTTGAAAACCACGGCACCCTCGTGGTCGAAACCGATGTGCTGATGATTGACGGGAACAACAAACCGGGTTCCCTGCAAATCATCGCGGAAAAATTGAGCGCTGCGCGCATCAACATCGAATACGCCTACCTTGCCACAAGCCCCGACGCCAAACGCGGCCTCCTTATTTTGCGGCCTTCCAATACGGCCAAAGCCCTGAAAGTCCTGAATACCCGGGGCAAATAAAAAAGTTTTCACTTTTACTTCTGAATTCAACATTCTGCATTCTTCATTTTGCTCAACGTACTTTGCGATCTTCCTGTAAAAAATGTGTTCTGCTTTTCTTGCGGCTTTGCGTTAAAAATCTGCGTCTATCCGCGTGTATCTGCGGTTAAAAAATTCTTATGAACAAGGCCGGAATTTACAGGCCCTTGCAGCACCCGGCCTTCCTTCTCTTCCTGCTGCTGCTCGCACTCGCCCTCGCGGTGAGCCGGAATTCGCGCGGCCCATTCACCATGACCGCGTCCTGGTACGGCCCCACGTTCCAGGGAAAAATCACCGCATCCGGGGAGCCTTTTGACATGTATGCCATGACCGCCGCGCACAAATCCCTGCCCCTCGGAACCGTGTTAAAAGTCACCTGGCCCAAAACCGGAAAAAGCGCTGTGGTGACGATCAACGACCGTGGGCCGTATGTTTGGGGACGTGACCTCGATTTGTCCTATGCTGCGGCCGAGCAATTGGGGTGTGTGCAGGAAGGTGTTGTCAGGGTGAAAGCCGAGTGGATCAGGCATGACAGCCGCTATGACCGGCATCTTCGCACGGAACCAAACCCGGCCTCAGGAGCCACATTGCAAGCTCCTTAGGATTGACAAATACCCGGTAGCGTGGGATGCCCCACACATGAAAACCGCTGTCGCGGACCAAAAGCGCAGAATCGTACTTCCCGGCGTCTCTCCCGGCGATGTGCTCTCCATCCAACAAACCGAGCCCGGGCACTTCGAGCTGTCGATCCTGATTCCAACGCCCAAAAAATCGCCTCCAACACCATCTCAAGTGAGACGCCTGAAGAATGACCATGCCCTCACCCCCTCGCTGTCATGGAAACAGTTGCGTAAACTGACCCGCGAATCATGATTTTTCTGGATACGAATGTTTTGATTTATGCCTTTGACCCAAAGTCCCCATTTCATGAATGGCAAGGAGGGTTCTCAAACAGGCATTATCGGGAAAGGGTGGCGCGGTCAACCCGATCGTTCTTGCAGAGCTTTGTGTGGGTAACTCCCACTCGCATACCGTTCCGGAGCGGCTTGGAAAAATGGGGATTCACATGTTGGACTTGAAAGCGGAGGTCGCACCAGCCTGCGCAGCCGCTTATCGCCAGTATCTGGGGAGTCGGCGGAAAGGCGGCCCATCCTCGCCGAAGAAGACGCCGTTGCCCGATTTTTTTATCGGAGCGCATGCGTTGCTTCTGGGCTTGCGCCTGGCCACCGCAGACGCCGACCGCTACCGCATCTATTTTCCAGCATTGAAACTGCTTGTGCCCGCTTGAAGAAGGGGGAAATGACTGCCGCAGACTTGTCACGTCTTCTGGGCGTCGACCGCAGCCTCGGAGTCAGAATCCTGAATAAAGAACGGAATCTGACCATCAACCACATCAAGAAGCTGGCCGCGCGGTTCCAGGTGCCGATGGGAATATTCACTGCCAGAGTGCCGGCTTTGCTGAGATAAACCGGCGAGCGCCATCCTCGACTATGTTCTGGGTTTCGGCGCCTCGGCCGCATCCAATCTTTCACGCACAATTTGCGCAAGTTTTTGCGCCTCGAACGGCTTGGTGAGAAAGTTGGCGCCTTCTTTTAATGGAAAATCCTTGCCGACAACTTCCGCGCTGTAACCGCTCATGTAAATCACCTGCAGTTTTGGATTTTCCAGAAGGATGCTTTGGGCCAGATTTTTCCCGCTCATACCGTCTGGCATCACAAGATCGGTGAGCAACAAACGGATTTCTTCGTGATTTGCCTTCCAGACTTCCAATGCTTTCACGCCCGTAGGCGCTTCCAGAATCCGATAGCCCAGTTGCGAAAGCGCTTTTCGCACGGAAACGCGCAGCGACGGGTCATCTTCCACCAATAAAATCGTTTCATGGCCGCCACTCGTGATCGTCAAAGCCGATTGTAAGGATTTGGCACCTCCATTTTCAGGCAATTGCGGGAGATAAACCCGGAATGACGTTCCGTGATTCACTTCGCTATAGACGTTAATCCAGCCTTGATGTTGTTGGACGATGCCGAATACGGTCGCCAATCCAAGTCCAGTGCCTTTACCCACGTCTTTGGTGGTGAAGAAAGGCTCAAAAATCCTCGGGAGAATTTCGCGCGGTATGCCGCAGCCGCTGTCGCTGACATTCAAACAAACAAATGAACCCGTACGCGCCTGGGGCGATTGGGCAACGGCAAAATCGTCGAATTCCACGCCGGAAGTCTCGATGACAAGCTGCCCGCCATCAGGCATGGCATCCCGCGCATTCACGGCGAGATTCAACAGAATCTGATCCATCATGCCAGCGTCGGCGTGGACCAACATCGGCTCTGACGACAATTTAATCTGCATCCGAACATTTTCAGCGAGGATGCGATTCAACATTTTTGCCGTGCTGGTGACGGATTCATTCAAGTCAACATCACTCGGCTGAAACACTTCACGGCGGCTGAACAAAAGCAATTGGCGGGTGAGAGCGGCCGCGCGTTTGACGGTGATGCTGATTTCGTCCGCAAATTCCGCTTGCTCGGAGGACAGACTGCCACTGCGTTTCAGCAATGCAGACTGCATTTCAATGACTGCCAGTATGTTGTTGAAATCATGCGCCACGCCGCCGGCCAACTGGCCGATACCCTCCATTTTTTGCGACTGGCGGAATTGCTCCTCAATTTCCTGGCGCTTTCCCTCGGTAAAGAACAGGGAAACCACGTTGGCAATCGCGATGGCGAAAGTCTGTTCGTCCGCCGTCCACTGCCGCGCTGGGCCGGCGTGTTCACAACAAACAACCCCCGCCACGCTGCCAATGACGTGTATGGGCGAATCCAGCATGGATGAGATTCCATTGGGGCGAAGATAGGTTTCGGATAACTCCGCCGTGCGCGGGTCCCGATTGGCATCGTGGGCGGCGATAACGGCCCCGTCACCCAGTGCGCGGAAATAGGACGGAAAATCCGCCGCGCGCAACACCGCCCCGCTGGAATACGACCCCGGGCTCAATTCAAACAACGCCTGGCAGGCGATTCCTTGATTGTCCCGCTCATAACACCAGATGCTGACGCGTTCAACCCCAAGTGTCCTGGCCGCGATTTGAGTGACCTCGCGCCTGATATCTGCGGCGCCGTCGCGGCGCAAGGCGCAAACGCGCGTCAACTCCATCAGAGCGGCCTCTTGACGGGAATAACGTTCATTGGTTGCGCGCAAGTCTTCTTGCACCCGCTTGCGCTCGGTGATGTCCTGAACCAGCGATACGATGCGCTGTTCGCCGTCCAACTCAATCAACTCGGTATTGATTAATACGGTCTTGCTGCCACCGTCACGCATGCGGGCTTGCAATTCCAAATCACGCAATGTTTCGCCGGCAAGCAACGACTTGGCCTGATTGCGATCCGCCGCCGCACTCCAAAGCCCCAGTTCGACAGCATTGTGGCCGATCAATTCCTGCGGCGAGTATCCCGTGATCCGGCAAAAGCTTTCGTTGACCTCCAGATATTCCCCCGTTTCCATTTTCGTAATGGCAATGCCGCTGGGGTTTGATCGAAAGGCCTTTGAGAACTTTTCTTCGTTCTCCCGCAGTTTCCTCACCTCGTCACGGCGGATTGCAAAATTCACGATCAACACAACCGCGCTGATGGCGGCCAGCACAATCACGACCGCCTCACCCCAATACAGGTGGTGGATGCTGTTGTGCATGTAATTCGCGTAGATGATGCTGTTCTCGTGATTGTATTTGAGCAGCGCTTCGGCGGATCCAATCACAGCGACGTAAGCCGGAACCAGGCTGTTCTCAAGGAAGGCGGCGCTTCCATTCCGGTCACCGGCCACAATCAGCGACTCATAAGTCAGCCTCTGGCGGCGGTATTCCTCATACTGACTTGTCACCCGATCGAGCAGGGCTCGATCCTCCCCGGGGTTAATTTTTATTGTGGCATGGTATTGCTCAACAGCACTAGCGAAGGCCAAGTCAGAGTCATGCGCGATTTTAAGGCTCGCATCACGGGATTGTGCCGTCTGCGCGGAAGCCGCCACCATCACCCAACCAATACCGCGGGACATGGCCATCCGCATCTTGTGAGCGGCGATCGTCCCGGGCACTGTGTCCGTGACAATCAAATCGCTGCCACGCTGTACTTGCTGTCCGCTGAAGTAAGCGATCGCCGCCATGGCGAGGAACAATCCCACAATCGCAATGCCCGCCAACCGTATCTGCAGCGATGCGTCTTGCCGACTCTTCATATGACCGGGTTCATATTTTGATCCAACTGGTGTGTTAATATAAGACTGCCATGTATGTTATCTTTTGATTCTTGTTTTGTCCATTCGGAGTTTGAGTGGAGCCTTGACTAACCCGGATGTTTCGCACGCTGCTAAAAACCGCCGCAAAGTGTCCGAGCGCCAAAACGGGGCGGGAACAGGGGCGTAACGGACATCCGGGTTAATAGCCTGCATAGGCCCTGTGCGAGTCTTTCTACCGTTGAGCGACAGCACCAATACGTCGATCATCAAAATGGGCATGGAATATGCAGGCTAAAACAAGCGCCAAACTGAGCCAGACAATCCAGTCCCCCCAAAGCTCATAAAATGTTGTCCGAACGCGCGGGATGCCCAGATCCCCCTTCTTGTAGCCGGAAATATAGGTCGAACCCGTCGCGTCATCCTTCAATATATTCGTCACCACGCCCTTTTCCGAGATCGCGGCCGTAACCCCGGAATTTGTCACGCGCAGCATCGGCCTGCGATGCTCGATGGTCCGGAACACCGCGTTGGCCAGGTGCTGGCGGGATTGGGCCGAGCGGTTGAACCAGCCGTCATTGGTGATGTTGATGAACAAGTCCGGTTGTTGCCGTGCAAATGCGGTGGCCGCCTGCGGCAGCGCGTCTTCAAAACAAATCAAAGGAGCTATCTTCAGGGCTGGGCGGTTGAGGTACAGCAATGCGGCTTCCGTTCCCGGAGAAAAATCCATGCCCAGCGGCGTAAGCTTCCGGATGATCGGAAACACATCGGCCAGGGGCGTGTATTCGCCAAATATCACAAGATGGTTTTTGGAATAGATTCCGGGCCTGGCCACCCCCGGATTGAACAAAAAGGCGCTGTTATACACCTTGCCCCCCGCAAAATAATTGGACCCAAACAACCAGGACTCGCCGCGGTCAACCGTGAGCGACTTGAGCAGGTCGTTGAAACCAGGGTCGGCATAAATCTCCTCCGGCACCGGTGTTTCCGGCCAGATGACAAGATCGACCCGGCCTGATGCGCCCGGGTCCGACAATCCGGAGATGCTGAGCACCTGCAACTTGGCCATGGCTTCGCGCATGGAGACACCCCTGCCCCAGGGGTCCTGGGGCAGATTCGGCTGGATCGCCAGATAATGCAAAGTCACGGGATAGTCGGGTTTTTCGAGCACGACTTTGACTCCAAAAATAAAACTCAGTGCGGCCAGGCCCATGGCCAGTGTGAATTCCCAGCGGTTTTTGAGCGTCGGCTCGCGTTTGATCTCCTTCAACATGCGCGCAAGAGTCAGTGCGATGGAGAGGCTGACAAACGCCACAAGCCATGAAAGCAGCAGCACGCCGCCCAACTCCGCTATCTGGATGATGCCGATGACTTCATGCTGGGTCACACCCAGGTCATTCCAGGGGAACCCACTGAAAAGCCAGCCCCGGATCCATTCCAGAAGGACCCAGGCGGAAGCGCCGAACAAGGCTCGGCTGATGTTGAGCACGGATGTCAACCGGTGGCGCGCGCGCTGGACATACAACCACCATACGAGCGCCCAGAGCGCCGGATACAAGCCCAGATACAATGTGAGCGCAAACCAACCCAGTGTGGTGACCTCGTTGATCCAGAAAAGTGACGTCCCGAAATGAACCGCGCCTGACACATAACCCGCAACCAATGCCGCGCGCCAGGATCGCGCTCCATACATCAATCCAAGGGACATGGGCCCGAGGGCGATCCATCCGCACCAAGCCTGGGAAAACGGCGCGTAGCCGGCCGTCAAAAGCAGTCCGGAGGCAACGGCACAAAGCAGGACGATCCAGCGCGGCCGCGGCAAAATCATGGG
Source organism: Candidatus Methylacidiphilales bacterium (assembly GCA_028713655.1). Taxonomy (NCBI): domain Bacteria; kingdom Pseudomonadati; phylum Verrucomicrobiota; class Methylacidiphilae; order Methylacidiphilales; species Methylacidiphilales bacterium. The sequence continues at coordinate 107,303 of JAQTNW010000005.1, forward strand.
CAGGAGATTGTTATCCGAGAATTTCAGGCACGGGCTTGAATTGCTCAAGCTGGTCGCGGATCTCATTGAGGAACGCGCCGGCATCACATCCGTTGATGACGCGGTGGTCGATGGTCAAAGCCAGTTTGACAAAGGATTTTGAGACCGGCTTTCCGTTGTCCATGACAACCTTTTCCTGGGCCGAATTGATCAGCAGCGTCGCGACAGACGGCGGCACTATCACCGGGATGCCGTCCGGAATGTTAAAGGTGGCCATGCTCGTGATGATCAACGACGCTGGCTGGCGGGCCTGATCCTGCCCCTGTCGCGCGAGGTTGATCTGCTCTTTCAGGCGGCGGTAAAAATCCTTCAACTTCAAATCGTTGGCGTTTTCCAGCACCGCCGTTGTCAGGTCCCCGGTTGCAAGCGAGACCGCACACCCCAAATGCACTTTTTTGTAAACGCGCAAAATCGTGTTGAGAGGCAGGGAACTGCGAAAGACGGAATGTTTTTCCACCGCGCGCGTCACACACCAGGCCACGAGGGTAAAGGTCGTGATATCGGACGTTTCGGGATTGTTTTTGTAGTACTCACGGGCGGCCCAGATCGCATCCCATGAGGCTTCCTGGAAAATGGTGGCCGGGACCGCAACCCGCGCCGCTCGGGCCATGCGGGTCGCAAGCAATTGCTGCTGGGGTGAAAGCACGATCTCGTCATACGTGTCTGTCGATTGCGGTTTGGGAAGGCGCTCATGGCTGGGCTGGTTCATGCGGGGTACCTTGGCGATGGTAGGTTGCGTCGTCACGACTTGTTTGGGAGCGGGCGCATGATGCTGAGCGGCAGAGTTTACTGCGGGCGTCTGGGCATCCGGTGATCCCTGCAAGTGGCCGATCACCGCGCCGATTCGCACCATGACATCCTCCGCCGTGCTCCAGGATTCCAAAACACCTTCATTGGGCGATTCGATATCCACGACCGCCTTGTCCGTTTCAACCTGGTAGATCAATTCGTCGCGCTTGATCGTGTCGCCCGGTTTTTTGAAAAACTTTAGAATCCGGGCTTCCTCCAGCCCCTCTCCAATCGCAGGAACACGAATGGGTGTCAGTCCGGATTTGCCATTGGCACCGTTCGATGAGGGAAATGCCTCCAGCATCCTCGCAGCCCGGGCTTCTCCGCCCTCTGAAATCGAGAGGATGGCATCCATGACCTGATGGGTTGAAGGCAGGCAGGTTTCCTCATAAATGGGATTATACCCCACGTGAATATCCTCGCGGGTCAAAAGCACAGGCGCTTTGCGCATCGAATCCCAAATATCATGCACCGATAATATTTCAGAAATAATCATCTGGCCGACGCTGCAACTGCGGTTGTCCTCCTGAACCACCAGCAAACGCCCCGTTTTCATGACGGATTCGATGACGGTCTCCCGGTCCCACGGCTGTATCGTCCGCAGGTCGATGACTTCAATCGATGCGATTCCCTCCAATTCCCCTGCCGCTTCCTCGACTTTTTCCAGGCAATTACCCCAGGAGACAACTGTCACGTCGCTGCCTTCCCGCTGGATCCTGGCTTTTCCAAATGGGACAGAGACGACTTCCGCGGGAACCTCCCGCTTCATCCGCAACAGATGCTTGGGCAACAGGAAAATCGTGGGGTCCTTGCTGCGCATGGCCGTATGCATCAGTCCCGCCGCATCTTCGGCGGTGTACGGCACCACGACGCGCAAGCCCGGGATGTGGGCAAAGGCGGATTCGTTCGACTGGCTGTGCCACGGCCCGCCGGCAGGCAGGTAAGCTCCATAGGGCGCATAAATCACCGCCGGGACATTCCAATCCCCAAAGGTCCGCCAGCGCAACGTGGCCAGGTTGTTCACCAGTTGATTCCATGCGGGACCGACAAAATCGATGAATTGCAGCTCGAATACCGGCCTCATTCCATAGGAAGCCAGGCCGCAGGCCACGCCCATGATCGTCGCTTCCGCCAGTGGTGAGTTATAAACCCGGTCCGGGAATTCGGTTGAAAGGCCGTTGGTCAGCTTGAAGACGCCGCCCATCGGATCCTGAATGTCCTCCCCGAAAAAAATGTAGCGCCGGTCCTGCTTCAAACCCTGCCGGAAAACATGGTTGACGGCATCCAGCATTCGCCAGGACTTGCCTTCCGTCTGGAACAGGGTCTCTTCGTTGAAATCCAATTCCTCGAAAAGTTGCTCGTAGGTTTCATGCGGTTGCGGGTCCGGTTCCAGTTCGGCCTTTTGATAGGCCTCCTCAACTTGCGCCGCCAGCTGCTTTTTCCTTTCGTCCCAATCCGCCGCAATAAGATGGCCCCCGGCGACCAGTTCCCTGACAAGCTGCTCGATGGGGTCACGCGCAACCATGGCCTCAATGGCCTCCGCCGGACGGTAAATCCTGTGATCGTCGCTGCTGGAGTGGCTCGACATGCGGTCCAATTCACCCCAGAGAATGACCGGCCCCTCGCCCGACCTCGCGCGCGAGATCGCCTGCTCGGATGCGTCATGCACCGCATCCACTTTGCGGGCGTCAAACCGCAGGACACGGCTGGCATCGAAAAGGTTTTTCCGCAAAGGGTTGGTTTCCAGAGTGCATGTGCTGATGCCAAACCCGTTGTCCTCCACCAAAAACACAATCGGCAGTTTCTTTTCCAGCGCAAAGGCCACGGCCTCATAAAATTCACCCTGCCGCATCCCGGAGTCCCCCACGCAGGCCAGGACGACACCGTTCTTCTTTTCCAACTGCATCCCCCACGCAACGCCCGCCGCAGGAAGCAAATTGCTGCCGGTTGGAGAAGCCATGCTCCAAATATTCCTGGAACGGTCGCTGAAATGCCCGGGCAATTGGCGTCCGCCGCTCGACGCGCCGCGCTTTGCGAGATAGCACAGGGCCAGACGCATGATTTTTGCCCCGCGCCCCAGGACCAGGGCCTTGTCCCGATAGTGCGGAAAAATGTAATCTTCCGGCCTCAAATTGGCGGCTATGGCCACCAAGGCTTCATGGCCCGTGCTGGATATCTGAAACCAGCCCTTGCCCTGCCTGGAAAGGATGCCTTCACGACGGTCCGCCTCACGGCTGAGAAACATCGTTTCCAGAAAGCCGATCTTATCTTTGACAGTAATGGAAGCCATGAATCCTAAAAAACTAGAGCGGCCTTGCCCTCTTGTTCAATTGTAATTCGTGATTAGTTTTGTTAATAAATCATGTAAAATAGTAATCTTGCTGTTTCTCACGGGTAGATCA
>JAQTNW010000006.1 GCA_028713655.1 Candidatus Methylacidiphilales bacterium
AGGGCTCGCGCAAAACAATCCCGCGATCCTTGACATAAATCAAAGTATTCGCCGTTCCTAAATCAATTCCGATGTCGCTGGAAAACAGTCCTAATAATCTATTAATCATGATGTTATAAAAAAATTCTATGAGCCGACCTTTGCACGCGTAAACCTTAAAGCAAAATCGGTGCCGATTGCAAGTGTCAACAAGCTGCATTAAGTTATGTCATGCAACTTCCCGATGAGGTCGGAATCATGGTCCTGCCCAGGATCGTCTTTTTTCCCCATAGCCTCATCCCCCTTCATATTTTCGAACCCCGCTACCGGGTTATGCTCCAACAGGCCCTCGCCGGCCAGCGCATGTTCGCCCTTTGCCAGGCTGTTCCTGCCGATTATGAACAAAACCGGCCCATTCCCGCCCATACAGGCGGAATTGGACTGATCCGAGCCTGCGTCCAAAACAAGGACGGCACCTCCAACTTGATCCTCCAAGGCATCCACCGCGTCCATTTCCCAACCTTTACTCGAACCCAGCCTTATTATACAGGACGCCCAATACCGGTCTGCTCCGATGGCCCTCTCAACCTGCGCCAGGCAAAGGCCCTCGCCGAACGGGTGCTGAAAACCGTCCATGATTCTCCCCAATACCGCGAAAGGCTGCCCGAGGAGCTTTTTAACTTCCTCTCCAGCCTGCAGGATTACAATACCTTGGTGGACGTCGTGGCCGGCAGCTTTATCCATTGTACCCAGCGCAAACAAAGAATCATTGAATCCAACGACGTGGAACAGCGCCTCGGCATTCTGGCCGATTCCCTGCAGGCCGAACAAAGCCGACCTTAATACTTAACCCGCCCAACTCACTTTCCGCAACGGTTCCCTCCGGTTCACCCCTCTTTCCCCATTGCCTGTTGGATTTAATTTGTGAATGATCGGGACGTTATGCGTCTTGCCTCATGGATCGCTTCAATCCTGGCCTGCATCTGCCTGTCCGGCTTGCCGCTGCGTGCGGCACAGACCGGCGTCAACGAAGAAAAGTCAAATTCCCTGAACGAAAATCTCGTGGAGTATTGCCGCAAGGGTGATTTGCCGGCTGTGGAGATGTCACTTTCCCAGGGGGCTTCCTTGACATACCGCAACAGCTATACCGAGACCGCTCTGATGAATGCGGCCGACACCGGGCAAACCGATGTCGTTCGCTTTTTGCTGGCAAAAGGGGCGGACCCTGCAGTCAGCAACAAGGACAACAGGACGGCCTTGACCTTCGCCTTGATCGGCAGGCACCAGGCAAGCGCATTGCTTTTATTGGATGCCATGCAGGATTCGAACAGCCTGAAAGCCTCAGACAAATTTGGGGACAATTACCTGACATGGGCGGCAGGATACGATGGCAGGGAGGCCGTTCGCAGGCTCATGGAACGAAAGGTTCCCGTTGATCTGCCCGGACGGGATGGGGAAACTGCGTTATCCTACGCCGCGGAAAACGATTTGCCTGAAATGATGGAAATCCTCCTTTCCTACAAAGCCAATCCCAATCTGCCCGACAAAGAGGGGAAAACGCCCTATGCCCATGCAGCCGAATGGGCGCACGTGGAACTCATGAACCGGCTCGTAAAGGCGGGTGCGATCGCGAAAAAGACCTGTTTAAAACTTCCTAACATATCTTCCAACACCAAACTCGTCACAAACCGCCACTGGTGCCTGTCGGCTGCAGCCCTGCTGACCTTTAGCAATTATGAAAGCTGCGAATGGCTTGGAGGCTATCCTCCTGGGAAAAATGTCGAAAGCAACCGGCGCAGGCTTGACTACTGGTGGGGCGTAAAGGACAGGAAAGCCGCCATCAAGGAATTAAAGTGGCTGGAAAAGGACGGGCACCGGGTGAATTACCGCAAATACCTTGAGGAAATACAAAATTCAAAGCCGGAATCCCAACCTCCGGAAGGATTGGCTCGGGCCTGGATTATTATTCAGGAATATCTGCTCAGCAGAGGGAAACGTTCCCTGCATGGCCGGTTTACTGCAGAGGAAATCGCCACGATCCGGCAGGAATCAACCCGGCACAAGGCCAAAAATTTGCTGGCCTGGGATTATTGCCGGATCATCAATTTGGCCGGCTGGTGCCATCATGCCGGTTACATTTCCGAAGAGGAGGCCTGGCAGCATATTTTCCCGGCAGCCCGCAAGCTGCAATCGACCTATTGCTCATGGAAAGAGATGTCGGATGATTATATTCTGGGCAGGGTCATTTGGCAGAAGGAACCCCAGGACAGAATGTCCTATTTGCAGGAAAGATTGCTCGATCCCTCTGAACCGGCCAGCCCCTGGGCCAAACTACCCTGGCAAACACCGCTTCAGTAGCAGGCCATTTATTGTTTGCTCCTGATGCTCTGCCGGTTGCAAAAGCAAACCTACTGTGGTAGCCTGATACATAATGTCGTCACAAAACCAGCCGCCGCGCCCGCCCAAGCTTCCCAAGGCCCCCATTCGAAAAAATGGAGACAATGGAAACGCCCCGCAACCCTCCAACTGGAGAGGGTTGGTATTGATGCTGGTTGCCTCTTCAGTCCTGCTCCTGGCCTTCTACGCACGACAGGGCAAAATGGATGGCTCCGAAAAGGAATATAATTTCCAGGAATTTTCCCAACTATTGAACGATAAAAAAATCGAAACCGTCACTTTGGTGACGGAACCTTCCTTTTCACCCACTGCCGTCTATTTAAAAGGCAAACTCAAATCCAATTCCGGCCAGCCGGTTGCCAAGGGAAGCCCCGCGCCGGAACGCTACCGCGTTTCAGTCAACCTGAACTTCCAAAAAGATCTGCTGGATGTCCTGAAAAATGCCGGCTTTGACAAGGTCCCCCAGATCAATGTCGATAACACCATCTGGCAAACCATTCTCGGCATGCTCCCCTTCGTTCTTTTCATCGTGGTGATGTATCTGCTCTTCCGGCAACAGCTCCGGATGGCGGGAAAATCAGCCTTCAATTTCGGGCGCAGCAAGGCAAAGATCCTGAACAAGGACAAAAACCGCATCACATTCAAGGACGTCGCCGGTGTGGACGAGGCCAAGGAGGAAGTGAAGGAAATTGTCGAATTTCTCAAGGACCCGAAAAAATTCCAGCGCCTCGGCGGCCGGATTCCCAAAGGCGTCCTCATGGTGGGACCTCCCGGCACGGGAAAAACCCTGCTGGCCAAAGCCATTGCGGGCGAGGCCGACGTGCCGTTCTACGGCATCAGCGGCTCCGACTTTGTGGAAATGTTCGTCGGCGTCGGCGCTTCCCGCGTGCGCGACATGTTCGAGCAGGGCCGCAAATCCGCTCCGTGCCTGGTCTTCATCGACGAAATCGACGCCGTTGGGCGCAGCCGCGGCCATGGCCTCGGCGGCGGACATGACGAACGCGAACAAACCCTTAACGCTTTGCTGGTGGAAATGGACGGCATCGACACCCAGGAGGGCGTCATCATCATCGCCGCCACCAACCGCAAGGACGTGCTCGACCCCGCTCTACTCCGCCCAGGCCGTTTCGACCGCGAGGTCAACGTAAGCCTGCCGGATGTCAAGGGACGCGAGCAAATCCTCCAGGTGCATTCGGGCAAAGTCAAAGTTTCAGACAAGGTGAACTGGGCGGTCATCGCCCGTGGAACACCCGGCTTCTCGGGAGCCGAACTGGCCAATCTGATCAACGAAGCCGCCCTGCTGGCCGCCCGACGCAATGCGGAAGCCATCGAACAACCCGATCTGGAAGAGGCCCGGGACAAGGTCCGCTGGGGCCGTGAACGCCGCAGCCTCGCCATGAGCGAAGCCGAGAAACGGAACACCGCCTATCATGAAGCCGGCCACGCCATCCTCAGCATTTTATTGGAACATACCGATCCCCTGCACAAAGTCACGATCATCCCGCGCGGCCCGTCGCTCGGCGTGACCATGTCGCTCCCCGAAGGCGATGTCTGGAGCTATTACCGCCGTAAATTGCGCGACATCATGTGCATGACCATGGGAGGCCGCGTGGCCGAGGAGGTGTTGCTGGGCGATGTGTGCAGCGGCGCCGCCATGGACATCCGCCAGGTCACCGCCATCGCGCGCAAGATGGTTTGCGAATGGGGCATGAGCGAAAAATTGGGCATGGTCGAATACGGCACACACCAGGATTATGTTTTCCTGGGCCGCGACATTTCGCGCCCGCGCGATTACAGCGAAGCCACCGCCGAGGAAATCGACCGGGAAGTTCTGAGCCTGGTTAACGAAGCCCATGACCGCGCCAAAACGATCATCACCGAAAACAAGGACAAAGTCGAAGCCATCGCCAAGGCGCTGATCGAATATGAGACGCTCGACGGCAAACAGGTCGATGACATCGTCAAGCTGGGCCGCATGCAGGAGCCGCCTCACAAAACATTGACGCCTCCCTCGCAGCCCAATCCGCAGGAACCGTTGGGGGGCGGAAAGCCCGTCAAGGACCCCAAGGACAACGACGGCCTCCTGCCCGGCCTCCAAGGCGCCCCCGCCGGCGTCTGATTCGACCATGAAAGGGGTCTGTCAACTATTCTTGACAAATTTCCTTTCGTTTGTGGGCACATTTCCCCGGGCCATGACGTGGTAGGAAGCCCCGCCATATTCAATCCGGAGTTGTCGCGCCATCGGCTTATCTTGCCATCCGCTCAGCTTCTGTCAAGAATAGTTGACAGACCCCTTCTCCTGTACGGATAAACCCGCACGTAACTTATATGATGCTTTGGCAACATGCCCACGGATCATTGGAGATCGGCAACAGACCGGTTCTGATGGGTATCCTGAATATCACGCCCGATTCCTTTTCGGACGGCGGCTCGCATTTCCGCTTGGGCGACGCACTCGCGCGGGCGGAGGAAATGGCGACTGCGGGAGCCCATATCCTGGACGTCGGGGGAGAGTCCACGCGTCCAGGCGCAACACCCGTGGAGGAAGAGGAGGAACTGCGGCGGGTGATTCCGGTCATCGAGGCAATACACAGACGCCTGCCTCACATGTTGATTTCAGTTGATACCTACAAGGCGCGGGTGGCGCTTGAAGCCCTGAAAGCCGGGGCGGCGATTGTGAACGACGTCAGCGCCGGGCGCTGGAGTCCGGGCATGTTGGAAGTGCTGAGCAACTCGCAGGCCGGTTATGTGGCCATGCACAGCCTCGACCGTCCGGATCGGATGCAACTCAACGTAAAATATGCGGATGTGGTGGCCGAGGTTTATGATTTTCTGGCCGGACTTCAAACGCGGCTCGAGTCTGCGGGAATCAATTCCGACAGGCTGGTCTTCGACGCCGGCATCGGATTTGGAAAATCTCCGGAGCATAACCTTAAGCTGATCGCCGCACACGAAACATGGGGGAAGCTTGGCAGGCCGATCCTGTGGGGCATTTCCAGAAAATCCTTTATTTCCAAGATTTTAAATGTTGAGCCAGATGATAGGCTTACAGGATCGCTTTCCCTTCACGCTCGTTTGCTGGAATCGGGCCTGCCGCAAATCTGGCGGGTACATGAAGTGGAGGAATACGCGAAATTTCTCGATATGTGGTTCCGGCTTGATCTGCACTAACCCGGATGTTTCACACGTTTTTCAAAACCTCAGCAAAGTGTCCAGCGCCAAAACGGAACAGTAACAGGAGCCAGCGACATCCGGGTTAATGGCAAAACCGTCTGAATGAGGATTTTTTAACGGAACTTCTTTATTTTGAGGCGGTTTTGCCATAGTTTGTATGTTCGTGGCACCTGCGTTCCCATCCATGGGAAGGCAGGCTAAGTTCGCGAACATCATGAAATCAAGGACAGGGCCTGACCTGCCCAATACATAAGTTCTATGGACTGGTTGCAATTATTGGCCGGCATTTCCCTCTTGGGAGCCGTATTTTTGTATTTCCGAAACGCTTCCCGCGTCACGCGGGGCGTACGGGTCTTACTGGGCTTCCTTTTCGTCCTGGGCCTTGCCCTGCTGGCTGCAGGGCTGCATGTAAACCTCATCGCTACGATTTTGAACACCTCTTATGCCATTGTGATCCTGGCTTTGGCTGTTGTTTTTCAACCGGAATTGCGCCGTTTTCTTTTTGAGGTGGCCCGGCTTTTTTCCAAAAAACATAATTCCAACCAGCAGTTGCTGATCGAAAGCGTCGTACGCTCCATCTCCGAACTTCAGGAAAAGGAGCTCGGCGCCATTATTGCCGTCGAGAGGTCGATGAGCAACACCCAGACACGCGAGAGCGGGGTGCTGATTGATGGCAAAGTATCCGAGGAATTATTGACCACCCTGTTTTTTGACAAAACCCCGTTGCACGATGGCGGCGTGATCATCAGGGGCGACAGGCTGGTTGCAGCCGGCTGTATCTTCCCTTTGACGCAGCGCCAGGATTTGGACCGCAACTTGGGACTGCGCCACCGCGCAGGACTTGGCATTACCGAGGAGAGCGATGCCGTTGCCGTCATCTTGTCCGAGGAGCGGCGTGAAATTTCAATCGCATTGAACGGAAAACTGGAACGCCGCCTGACACCGGACGAACTCAGGCAACGCCTGACGGAATTGCTGGTCGGGCAAACCTCCTCCAGGTCTTCCATCGTCAAGAAGCCCCACACGCGCAGAAAAAAGCAGGGGAAAGCGGCTTGAAACGAAAGTGGTTTGGCACCGACGGCATTCGCGGCGAGTTCGGACGCGAACCCATGACGCCGGGATTTGTTTACCGCTGCGGGCTTGCGGCAGCAAAACATTTCGGCGCCTCGCTTGCCGCGCCGTTGTTTGTCGTCGGACGCGACACACGCAAATCCGGCCCTGTATTGGAGTCTGCGTTATGTCAGGGATTGGTAGACGGCGGCGCACAAACGCGCCGGATCGGCGTCCTGCCGACAGCGGCTGTCTCGATGCTCACCGTCAAGCTTGGGGCCTCCGCAGGGGTCATGATCAGCGCCTCCCACAATCCCTATGAGGACAACGGCATCAAATTTTTCGGGCCGGACGGTTTCAAACTGCCGGACGAGGAGGAGGAAAAGCTGGAGGCCGCAATCGATGCCGCGCAGGAAGCCCCCCATTCATTCAGCAGCCCGAAACCCGATTTTGAAGCCGATCCCGCCAGCTTGCAGGCTTACCGGGAAACCCTGAAACAAAGCCTTCCCCAGTCATTTTCGCTCGCGGGTTTGCGGATTTGTGTGGATACCGCGCATGGCGCCGCCTGGAAAAGTACGCCCTGGATTTTGACCGGGCTCGGCGCGCAGGTAAGCGAATCCGCATCCCGACCCAACGGTGAAAATATCAATCTAAACTGCGGGAGCCTGCATCCGGAGGCGTTGCAATCCGATTTAAAAAAATATCCCGGCGCCATTGGCATCTGCCATGACGGTGACGCTGACCGGGTTGTAATTCTCGACGAGGATGCCGATCCCCTTGACGGCGACGAACTGTTGGCAATCGCGGGTCTTCACGCAATCTCCAGAGGCGCCTTGCGGAAAAGCACCGTTGTTGCGACTGTGATGAGCAATCTCGGGCTGGATGAGGCGCTTCGCAAAGCCGGCGGTCGTCTGGAGCGGACGGCGGTCGGCGACCGCTATGTGCTCGAAGCCATGCGTGCGGGAGGTTATGCCATTGGCGGGGAACAATCGGGGCACATGTTGTTTCTGGATTATCTGCCGACGGGCGACGGATTGCTCAGCGCGCTGCAGATTTTGAAAGTGCTGGTGGAATCCGGACGGCCCTTGAAGGAATTGCGCCGCGCCATGCGAAAATATCCACAGAAGCTTTATAATCTCAAGGTTCGTGAAAAAAAGCCACTGGAACAATTGCCCAAGGTGCGGGCGGCGATTGCCGAAGTTGAAAATGAAATGGCCGGCAAGGGCCGCGTGCTGGTACGTTATTCGGGTACTGAAAACAAAATCCGCATCCTGCTGGAAAAATCCGAAACAGAGGGAATGGAAAGCCAGGCGCGGCGGATTCTGGCGGCCCTGGAGAACTCTCCCGGCCTGCTTTAAGAAAGTAAAAATATGCCACGACCCGTTGTCAGTTTCATCATGCCGGTCTGGGAAGACAACCGGATGGCAGCCAGTTTGGTGAAAGGCTTTCCGCTTCAGCCGGATTCGGCGGAATGGATAGTTGCCGCGGTGGACCCTTCGGAGGAACTTGTTCAATTGGCGCGGCGCGGGAAAATGCGACTGGTGCGATGCGCCCATCCTTCGCGCGGCGCCCAAATGAATGCGGGAGCGGCAGTGGCCCGTGGATCGTTGCTTTGCTTTCACCATGCGGATTCGGAATTCCGCAGAAAGCATCTCAAGGCCTTGCTCGAAATCGCAGGGAATAAGGACATAACAGGCGGCGCCTTTCACAGGCATTTTGACAAGCGCCGTCCGTGGATGCGGCGTTGGGAACCTCTGCTGCGATTTTTGAATTCCGCCGCCGGACCGCTGCTGGGGGATCAATCCATTTTTGTGAAGGCCTGGATATTTCAAAAAATGGGGGGGTTCGCTGACATTCCGTTGATGGAAGATCTTGAATTTTCCGGCCGCTTGCGAAGCTTGGGGAAAGTCGTCCTCCTCGATCCCCCGTTGACTTCATCGGGTCTTCGTTTCAACGGCATGGGAAGCCGGCATGCCCTGGTGCTGAATGGGTTGTTTGCCGCCCTGTTTTATATGGGGCTCAACCCGGCGATCCTGCACCACTGGTATTACCGGGCCCGGCTGAAAGCTCCGAGCCGCCCGCGCAGGAAAAAATCCGCCAAGCGGAAGCGGCTCCATTGACCACAAAGCCGCAATAGCGGGCGACCCTTCAGCAAAAAAATGGCGGGGGCGCGCCCGTAAGACACGCCCCCGCCAGACAGGTTGAAGTCAGATTATTTTACGTGGCCGGAAACCAGCTTTGTCATTTCAAACATGCTGACCGTCTTCTTGCCGTTGAAAACTGCTTTCAGTTTGTCATCGGCATTGATGTTGGTCCGGACTTTTGCGTCCTGCAGTTTGTTTTTCTTGATGTAGTCCCAGAGCTTTTTGGTGAGCTCGGTTCTTGGCAGCGGTTTGGAGCCAACGACTGCTGCCAGAAGTGCGTCGGGCTGGACCGCTTTCATAAACGCCGCATTGGGTTTGCGGGCGGATTTTTTAGCGGTTGATTTCTTTGCTTTTACTTTGCTTTTCTTTTTGGTTGCCATCGAAAAAGTGTGCCACGGAACCGACACATGGCAAGCCATGAAGTTGATTTATGCACTGGCCCCGGAATCTCCCGGTTTCCCCGCCCCTGCCGCGCTGCAAACAGGCTTGCCAATTCCAAGACGCCGGACGCGCTCCACGACCCTTACTGCAACCCCAAAATATGGGCATAGCCGATAAACCGGGCGGCCGTGCCGGACTTTTCGGGCTTCGGAAGGTCAAAGTCAAATACTCCCACACCGGACTTCCGTTCATGGCCATACGGGCGGTTCTCGCTGGCACCAAACATCAATTTCCGCCCCGTGCCCTCCTCCTCGCCCAGGTAAAGCATGACATGCGAGACCGGCGGGTCGCGCTTGACATCATAAGTACCGGTCCAGAACAGCAGGTCGCCCGGACGCAAATGTTTCCATTCGAAGGAGTCAAATCCCGCTGCGTTGACGGCAAAAAAGAGTCCCGCCTCCCATGCCTGCCGATAAAAGCCATCGGCCTGCCGCGGCACATCCTTGAATCCCGCCTGTTGCAAAAGATAAAATATCGTGCCCGAACAATCCATGGCCCCGTTTTTTGGATCGGCTGATCCATAAACATATCCCAATTTCAGCGCATCCAATTCGAAACATTTGCGGATCAACGCCTGGATGGCCGGCGGGTTTTTTGTAAAAAATCTCAAAGCTACCGGCGGCGGGCTGTCGGGCTGAAGCTCCGGACGGGGCTCCGGCAACGTGGGCGTCAACGGGGCTGGTGTTGGGACGATTGCATCCTGCGCCTGCAAATACGGAACCAGCCAACAAAGCAATATAACAGCAGCCGTTCGCATCATATAGGATGACACAATACGCCATGTTTCAAAATACTCAATCATGACGCCTGTAATGAAAAACGGCGGCATGCCACAGAATCAAATTCTGGCGCTCTACCCCCGTATTCTCTATTTTAATTCTCCCCGCCCAAGGGAGCGGGACTGTGCGGCACCACAACACATGTCTTGCGATGGGTGCGCAGAAAGGCGAAGCGATCCAGCACATTTTCCTGGAATTCCTCAAGATACAGAAACAGCGCAGGCGTTACGAACAGCGTAATGAGTTGAGAAACCACGAGCCCCCCGGCAATGATCAATCCAAGCGGCTGGCGCGTCTTGCCGTCGGCCCCATGTCCGAACGCAAGTGGCAGCGAGCCCATGAGCGCGGCAAACGTCGTCATCATGATAGGCCGGAACCGTTCGACACAAGCCTCATGCACGGCTGCGGTACGGTCAAGCCCCTGGGCCATGCGCTGGAGGGCAAAATCAATCATCATGATACCGTTCTTTTTTACAATGCCCACGAGCAGGAACAAGCCGACATCCGCATAGAGCGAAAGCTCCTGGCCAAAGATTAGCAATGTCGCAAGACCACCGACCATTGCGACAGGCAGCGACGAGAGAACGGTGATGGGATGGACATAACTTTCGTAAAGGATACCCAGAATCACATACATGCAGAAAATGGCCAAAAGGAAGAGAATGGCCAGACTGTTGATCGTTTCCTTGAAAACCTGCGCTTCGCCCTGCAAGCTGCCTGTCACGGTCAGTGGAAGGGTTTCAGCGGCTGTTTTTTCAAGATATTTTGTCGCATCACCGATGACCGCGTCCGGTCCAAGGTTGAAAAAAATCGTCACGGACGGGAACTGGTTGATGTGGTTGATCGACTGGGGTCCGAGCACTTCATGCCACTTCGCAACGGCTTTAATCGGCACGAGTGCTCCAGTTCCGGAACGAATGTAAAGTTTTTGGAGGTCATCCGGCCTCCCTCGTTCCTTGTCATCAATCTCAATGATGACCTGGTATTGGTCCGTCACCTTCTTGATAAGATAAATATAGTTCTGGGAATAGGCAGTCCGCAGCGCATTCAGGATGGCCTGCGCGGTGACTCCATAGCTTGACGCCTGATCCCTCAGGATATCGATCTCCAGATTCGGCGTGTTCATCTTTAAATCGGAATTGACAAATCCGCCATTCGCAATGCCTGGATAGGCTCGCAGTTTTGCAACGATATCCTCTGAAGCCTTGTAAACTTCATCCGGATTGATGCCTGTCAACGAGTATGTGAATTTCCCCTGGGTTGTCGCAGTGGCTCCAGTGCTGATTTGCAACGTTGGGTTCGCCTGCAAGTACGGCAATATCCCGGGAATCTGCGCGATCTTCTGCGACAATCGCGCCATCACAATTTGGATCGGTGGCCGCTCATCGCGAGGCTTTAGAAAGCCGAGTGTGAAAGCCTGTGAGGGCGCCGCCAGACCGGTTCGTCCGGCAACCGTGATGCCAATATCAACTGCGTCGTCATTTTTTAATATTTCATCCACCTGCTTTTGGTAGGCGTGCATTTGCTCGGGAGAACTTCCTTCCTGCGCTTGAAAGATGCCTCGGATAAAACCGCTATCGCCGACTGGCAACAAGGACTTCGGCACGGCTTGAAACAATAAAATCGTACCGATCATGCAAACAACCCAGGCGAGTGCGGAAATCCATTTGTGATTGAGAAAGAAATGCAGGGAGCCGCCGTAACCTTTGATCACCCGTCCGATGGTTTTATTGGAAATTGTTTCCATCCATGTCTTTTTCCCCTTTTCATGCTTCACCAGCATCCTTGAGCACATCAGCGGCGTCAGCGAAAGAGAGACGATACCCGAGGCAAGAATTGAAATAATAATCGTGACGGCAAACTCCTGCAACTGCCGGCCCAAAAGCCCGGGCATGAAAACCAGCGGAATAAACACCGCAGCCAGTGACAGGGTCATGGATAGAATGGTAAAGCTGATTTCCTTTGCCCCGTTCAAGGACGCTTCCAAAGCCCCCTCGCCGGCTTCCATTCGCCGCACCGCATTTTCCAAAAATACAATTGCGTCATCGACAAGGAACCCGATGGACAGCGTAAGCGCAAGAAGCGAAAGGTTGTCGATGCTGTACTTAAGTATGTACATGATCAGAAAAGTCAGCAACATCGACAGCGGGAGCGCGACAACCGGGATGAGCGTATCGCTGGCGCGTCCTAGAAAAACGAAAATGACTATCACCACAAGCGAAAATGCCAGGAGCAGGGTTTGTTTCACGTCATTGACGGAATTTTGAACCGTAATGGAGCGGTCATAGACAGGAATAAGCTGGATTGAGCCGGGCAGTTCCCGTTTAAACAGTGGAAGCAGATTTCTGACTGACTGCGAGATGGCCACCGCATTGCTTCCCGCCTGGCGCGAAACAGCGAGCACCACGTTCACCGCCGGGATAGGATGGCCGCGTACAAAGAAATGCCGTTCCTGGCGTTCGTCCTGGAGCGAGTCCACCACACCGGCCACATCGCGCAGGTAAATCGGCGCGCCCGTTTTCCCTCCGATGATCAGGTTTTCATAGCCGGTCGCGTTGTCGAGTTGGCCCTGTGGCTGCAGCAAAAAGGTGCGATGCGCACCGTCAAACTGCCCCGCGCCCTGGTAGCTCGTCCCAGCCTGGATTGCCTGGGCAAGATCATCCAGCGTTAGCCCGCGTATCGCAAGCTTCGCCGGATCCGCCTTGATGCGCACGGCGGACTTCGAGCCGAAAACATCCACCCTCGAAACGCCGGGAAGAATACTGATACGTTGCGCCACCTGGCTTGTGGCATAATCGTAAAGCTGCCCGCCCGTCAGCGAGTCGCTTGTCAGTGTAAGATACATGACGGGCTGGTCATTCGGGTTGTGCTTCGCGAGCGTGGGGGGTGATGGCATATCCACCGGGAGGCTGCCCGTGGTTTGGCTGATGGCCGCCTGCACGTCCGTGGCCGCGGCATCCACACTCTTATTCAATGCAAATTGCAGAGTCAGTGCGGTGTTGCCCTGCGTGCTGTTGGATGTGATCAACTGCAGGCCGGGAATTTGCAGAAACTGCTTCTCCAACGGAGTGGCCACGTTGTTCGCCATCGTTTTTGGGGTTGCCCCCGGGTAGCTCGCCGTGACGCTGATGACCGGGAAATCAACCGCCGGCAGATCGTTGACCGGGAGCTTGAGATAGCAAAGCACACCGAAAAGAATCACCGACGCCGTGAGGAGCATGGTCATCACGGGACGGCGGACAAAGGGTTCGGATAGGCTGGCCATTTTTATTTCGTCGCCGCTGAGGGCATGACCTTGGCTCCGGGGGCGAGGGAAAGCTGGCCGGTCACAACCACCATTTCACCCTGCTTGATTCCATCGCTGACCACAATCTGATCGCCCTGGCGTTGCCCGGGTTTCACGAATCGCAATTCAACCGTGTTATCCCCTTTGACAATAAAGGCAAATGGCCCGTTGTTCCCTACCTGCACCGCCTCATACGGCACCAGCACTGCATTCTGGATGGTGTCGAGCAGGAGGCGAACATTCACAAACTGGCCAGGCCAAAAGAAATGGTCTTCGTTGTGCAATATGGCCCTGAGTTTGACCGTACCGGAACCTGTTTGCACTGCGTTATCCAAAAAGAACAGTTCGCCGCTGCGCTTTTTTTGTTCCGCCTCCGGATAATAAACTTCCACCTTAAGCGCGCCGGTTTTGAAATAATTGCGGACTTGCGGCAGATCCGTTTCCGCGACTACAAAATCCACGTACAGCGGATCCAGCCTCTGGATGGACACCAGTGGAGTGTTGCTGTAAGCTGTCACAACTGCGCCAATATCAACCTGATGTATTCCCGCCTTGCCATCGATGGGCGAATTCATCGTACAGTACTCGAGGTTGATCTGTGCGGTTTTCAGAGCTGCACGGTCCCCCTGTACAACCGCTTCGCTGGTGGCCACGGTTGTTTTAAGATTCTCCAGGTCCTGTGCGGAGATGTAGTTTCCCTGTGCCAGTTCCTGGCTTCGCTTGAGCTGGGCTCTATTGAGCTCAAGAGTGGCTTGATCCGACAGAAGTGTGGCCTCAGCTTTATCACGAGCCGCCTCGAACAAACGTGGATCGATCGTAAAAAGCGGGTCTCCCTGCTTCAATTCGGCCCCGTCCTCGAAGTGGATTTTCGCTATGGCGCCCGACACTTGCGGCAGGATTGAAACGCTTTGAAGCGCAACACAGGTCCCGATTTCATCAATATACAGCGGAACGGGCTTGGAGACAGCCAATGCCGTCGAGACATTGACCGGGAGGCGTGGAGGCGGTACATCCGCCTTGCGTTCACAGGCCAGGGGCAACAAGGCAAACAGCAACCCCGCGGTTCCGAAGTAAATTCCACGCACTAACATTTTTGATGGAAACTTTGTCATCATTTTATCGGGCCGGATCTGCGGCGGTACCTGTGCTTGCGCTTTGCTGAACGGACGCCGTTGTCATGACGGAACCCGTCGCGTTGGCCAGGTTCGCAGACGCGGTAAACAGCCCTGATCGGGCTTGGGAAAGGCTGGATTGAGCCAATGCGAGGTTGCTTTGCGCCGTCAGCAGATCGATGAGGTTTTTCAATCCGCTCCGATAGCTGATCTGGATTGAATCATAACTCTTTTGCGAGGCCTCGAGCAGCGCTTGCGCCGCGTCAACCTGCTTCGCCGAGGTTTTAAAGGCGACAAAATTGCTTACGACATCCGAAATGACTCCCAACTCGCTGGCCGCCAGATCGGCCTTTGCCGCTTCAGCGGCATGCCTGGCGGCTTTAACCTGATAGTCCCTGCCGCCTCCGTCAAACAATCCAAAACCGAACGTCAGATTCACAGAAGCGCCGTCATCATGTCCGGAACCGTTGAAGTTTTTGTTCCCGCCGCTGACGTCTGCCTGGTAATAAGAACGCTGCAGATTGGCGCCAACCGTCAAAGCGGGCCAGCGGTTCGCTTCCGCCTGGTCCACAGCCGCCAGCTTCGACCGCCAGGCATTGTATTTGGAAGCCAGATCCGGACGCTGCTTGAAGGCCAGATCAATCAGCTTGTCAACTTCCTCTTCCAGCACCGCCAACGAGGGGGCATTGGACGGCGGCGCCACCTCCAACTTCGTGTTGCCGGGAAGCCCCAGGCTGCCTGCCATTTGGATTTCAGCCGTGCTCAAAGCCCCGCGCGCGCTTTCCAAATTAAACTTGCTTTGCTCGACGCTCTGCTTCGCCTGCGCTTCATCCGTGCTCGTGCCCAGCCCGGCCTTCAACTTGATTTCAGTCGAACGCAGGCTTGCCTCGCTCAGGGCCAGCGCGCTTTCGGCATTTTTCACCGCGGCCTTTGCCCCATCCAGATTGTAGTAGGCGCTCATGACCGCCAGCGTCACCGCCTGGAGCGACTTGTTGAATGTGAAATTCTGGCTGAGAAGATTAAACCGGTTTTGCTCCACGTTTGCCTTGCGCGCGCCAAAATCCAGCAACAGGTATTGGATCTGCAACTGCGGCGTCACGCTGATTTGGTTGTTCTCCTGCGTACCCGGATAGTTTGGGGTTCCGGTATGTGAGGCCACGCCGGCCACAGCCAAATCAACTGTCGGCCAATAAGCCGCTTTTGCAACGCCAACCTGCGCGGCTGCCACATTGGCCTGCTCCCACGCCTGGGTCGTGGCGGGATTGTGTTTCAATGCTTCATCCAGCAGTTCCGGCAAGGTCCAGACTTTGGCCGGGTCTTCAAAATCTTTTGGCGCCGGGGCCGGACGCTCGGAGGACGGCAGGCCCGCGCCTTCACCCGAATACGGTTCGTTGGCGTTGGTTGGCGGTTTGCCGGCATCCCCTTTTTCAGACGCCAGCGCCGCAGCCGGCCCGATGCAGGCGGCGTAAGCCCAAAATATCAATATACAACCTCTGTGCATGGAGTTCAGGCGGTTTGAAGTTTTGCTTTGGAGGTTTTTTTTGAGGCCCTGGGATTTGCGCGGTTCGCTGATGCCGGCAGACCCAGCAGCTTTTGCAGTTCACGCTTCAGCGCCTGTTCCTGCATGGGATTGAGCGCGTAGGTGCCAAAAATATGCGACCACCAGATGCCGTCCAAAGCCGTCAACATTACAAGGGAACTCCCGACATTTTCCCCTTCCTCCTCGAATTCCTTTAAAAAACCCGCATACGTCTGGCGCGGAATGTCCATGAGACTGGGTTGATGGGTTTTGGCCGCAGCCAGGGCCACGAACAGGCGTTGCCTCCGCCGCCGGCTTTCGGGCACGTTGCTGAAATAACTGTTATAAATGGCGCGTGCTTTCCGGCAGGGACCGGGGGGAAGCGTGGCGGCATGGGCTTCGACCCGGCTCACCCACAAATTCACGATTCGGCGCATGAGCGCCTCCAGCAAGGCGGCCTTGCTGGGGAAATGATAAAGCAATCCTCCCTTGCTCAGCTTCGAAGCCTTGGCGACCGAGTCGAGCGTGAGATGGATGGCCCCCTGTTCAAGGACGACATCCTCGGCGGCATCCAAAATTTTTTCCCGGGCTGATGGGTACACACGCTTGCTCATGGGCCATACATACTATACCGACTGGTCGGTATAGTCAAATACGTAACGTCATTAAATATTGCCAACGCGGACATCCTCCGCGCGAACCGCCAGGAAGAACTGGCTCGACTTGGAGTCACGCTGGAATAAAGTCCCCAATAAGGAGCCTGCAGCGCAGGGAATCTATCACCGGGATGGTCGGAAATTTTCCAGGAAAACTGGATTCTGCTGGAAAACAGGCAATAAAACGGGTGCAACTAAAGCTTATTACCGGGGTTTAATCACATCTATGAAAAGCAAATCAAATGCTCTGCTTCTATTGGGGATCGTTGTGTGGATGATCGGGTGTTCCAGTTCCGTGCGGGCCAATACATCCTATTCAGCGGATTATTATTTGACCACACCCGACGCGTTCCAAGGCCAAATGGTCACGCTGGATGTCGTGAACTTGAAACCGGTGAATTTCAAGAGTCCCATCCCCGAACTTGCCTTTTTTCACATGATGACGTGGGACCGCTCCAAAGGCATTCCAGGCGGTGAAATCATGCTGGTGGCGCCCGCAACGGACGCCCGTAACCTCATGAAAAAATATGGCGGTAAAATGCCCCGACCTGGCATGGGACCTCCTGATGTGGAAAAGTTGAAGGGGGTTTTCACACTGTCCCCAGGCGGACCCCGCCGCGGTGAAAAGCCCGGCGATGAATCATCCGGCAACAAACAGGGCCAAGCGGGCAATGACGCGGCGTCAAAGTCCACCGGCATTGAAAAGACCGGCGGAGAACCAGGCGATGACTCCAAAGGACAGCGCCCTGGCAACTGGCATGGCCCCATGCACCCGCAAATCTGGATGATTGATTATGAGGGCAAAAGCCGGGAAATCATCGAGGCGCACAAGGAAGAAATGAAGAATTTGAAAGGGGAGCAGGACGAACCCCCTTCCGACACGGAAAAGGGAAAGCCGTAAGCTGGCGCTGCTTCACATCAAAAGGTGGCCTCTGAAAAGCGCCGGTTCTACCGGCGCTTTTATGTACGCGGGGTTCTGTGCCTTAATTCTGCCTTCTGAATTCTACATTCTTCATTTTGCCCCAGCAGCCACCTGAAATAAGCCTGGCAGAATAAAATCATCCCGATGAACATCCCGGCCGTCATCGAGGCAAGCATCAACAAATAATGCCGGACCGGATCGGCCACGGCGACCCAGTTCATCACAATCCCGGAGGCCTGCATGCCCACTAACATGCCGCCCAGGCAAAACACCGCATGCAGCCACGGATGATTAAAAAACTTCCGCCGTACCCGGCGAGGCGACACATCAATCCCAAACAACAAAGGTATGCTCGCCAGCACCATCCCGGTTTGCATCCAGTTCCAATGCAAGGAAAGGCCGAACGCGGCATGTGGCCCGGCACAACAGGATGAGCAAAAACCGTCCCGCACCACAGGAACAAACCCGGAGTCGGCATACCAGCCGGCCAGCATCCCCAGATTGCCAACCGCCAGCATCCCGGCATACAAAACCCAAACCGGACGTCTGGCCCATGACTTCGCCGCGAACACGAGAAAAATCCCCGCGCCGAGAAAGAGCAGGTCTGTCGTTAAAGCCCATTTGAAGCGCAACGCGCCGAGATAGGAAATGGAAAGTCCCTGGGCAGTCATCGCCAATCCTAAAATCAAACCTGTCACTGAAATCCTTTCAACAAGCTCGTTCCAAATCAGTCCACCGATGTTGCTCAAACGCGTGAACAAGGATGCCCCATTTTCACCGACTTCCGTTTCCTCAGCTCCATCCGCTTCTTCCTGCAGGCGTTCCCCAAATCGCAACGCGCGCCAGGTCACGGTCACGCTCGAAACCAGCATCAAGACTGCCGCCGCTACGGGGTGTAAAGTTCCCGACGCCGCCAGTGAAATGCCTATCACATTGTAAAAAATGGAAATCCACAGATTCTGCCGTATGCCCCGCATGACACGGACGGCCTGCCGCCGCGCCCACGGAATCGCCCTCAAATCCGATCCAAAGAGTTGTCCGTCCGCCACCTCGCGCGTCAAGTCGGCACCCGATGCCAGGGCAATCGATGTGGTCGCGCAGGACATGGCCGCCGAATCGTTCACGCCATCGCCCACGAACAAGACCCGTTTCCCGACTGCTTCCATGTCCTCCACAAGCCGCCGTTTTTCTTCCGGCGTAAGATCGGCCCTGGCTCCCTGCAGCCCCAGCTCTTCCAGCCGTTCCATGCGGTCCCCGCTCATGACCTCAACGCGAAGGTCCATGCCTCTCAGTTCCTCCATGATCTTCTTCGAGCCAGCCCGTAAATTTTCCCGAAGCAGCGCCACGGCGGCAGCTTTGCCATCCACCGTAACATGGATTTCCATCAAGGAGCCGCCTTTAGCCCTCAAATTTTTCAAAAGCTTCGATGGACGCGCCTCTTTTTGAGCCAGGACGGAGATGTTCCCAATAGCAAGCCGGTAAGAAATACTCTTTTCCATTACAACACCACGCACTCCCGCACCCGGGATCACTTCAATCTTCTTCGCCTTTATTCCTGCTGGAATCCCAGGAGCCCAATCTTTAAACGCGCGTGCAATCGGATGCGCAGACCCGGCCTGAATGGCGCCGATCCAGCGCCTCAGTTTTTCACGCTCAAAACCGGGTTCCACGGCAAACTCAACCAATTGCAATGTGTCTTCACTGAGCGTGCCGGTTTTGTCAAAGACCACCGTATTGATCCGGGCCAGCGCCTCGATCAAATCACCGGAACACGCCACCAAGCCGCGCCGGGCAAAGGCATTGAGCGCGCTCATGATGCCAATCGGCGTCGCCATCCCCATCGCGCAGGGGCACGCCACGACGAGTACGGCCAGACCGTTGAACAAGCCGACCACCCAACCTCGGGCCAGCGTCCAACCTATGAAAGTCGCAATGCTGATGAACAGCACTGACGGCAGGAACCAGGTTATCAAGCGGTCCGCTTCCTTTTGGATCGAAGACGGCAATTGCCGCGCTTGATCAATCCGCGCCAGCAAAAGATCCAATTTTCTGCTTTTGCCCGAGCTCGCAGCCTCGATTACCAGCTTCTCATCCAACACAACGCTCCCGGCAAGAACCGGGTCACCGGCTTTTCGCACGACCGGGAACGGCTCGCCCGTCATCGCGGTTTCGCGGATAAAAGCTGTTCCTTCGGCAATTCTTCCGTCAACGGGAATCCCGGAGCCGGGATAAACAACAATTTGGTCGCCGGGCCGGACATCTTCGACTGCGCACTCCGAGGCTACGCCCTCGTTGTTTAGTCTGAAGCACCGGTCGTATTGCCGCCGCAGGGATTCGGAGGACTCAAGCGCTGCCTCGCGGCGGTTCCGGCTCACCAGAGTCCCTAACGTATAAATAGCCAGCAATATGGCCACCACCTCGTAATAGATCGCGCCCTCGCCCGTGAGGCTCGAGTGCAGCGAGGCTCCGTACGCGCCTGCGATGCCGAGCAGAAACATTTGCTCGATGACAATCCGTCCCGCCCTCAATTGCCTCCAGGCCTCGGCGGCCAATGGAAGACCGATCAGCAAAAAGACGAGCAGGGCGGAACCGGCAAGGATCGAGTGCAAAATGGTCCGCTCCATTCCCTGCGGCGGAGAGTCGTTGATCCCGAGGCTGAAGGTCATGGTCTGGCCCGCAATCAGCGCGGCAAAACCCAAACGGACCCAACCCAGAGCCCGTGCGGCATCAGTCTTGACATCGCATCCTTCTGCGGACGGATTGGAACAACAGGAGGACATGTTTAAGCTCTGTGGCCCGTCGCCCGACGCGCCTGGTGCAACAGCAGTATCACCGTGGCGAGCAGCGCCACGCCACAGGCTTGGTGCAAGACTCCGAACGCGACTGGTATATGCCCGAGTGAGTTTTTTACCGTCCAGACTCCCAGTTGAAACTGGATCAGCGCACAGACCAGTAGCAGGTGTCGTCCAAGATGATAGGCCCGGGACCCTTGCACTTTCCAGGTGGCCAGCCAATACGCTGTCGCACCAAACGCCAGCAAAGCCCCCAACAAACGGTGAACGAACTGCACTGTGGCGGGATTCTCAAAAAAATTCACCCACCAGGGGCTCCGACTCATGATGCCCAGCGGCACCCACTCTCCGTTCATGGTCGGGAAGGTGGGATAACTCAGAGCGGCATGCAGGCCCGCCATGAAGCCTCCAAAGAAAGTTTGCGCAAGCAGCAAGAGCAGCAGACCCAGTGTTACCGGAAATAGCCAGCAAGGTGGGTTTTTAATCGCGTCACGTTTGGAGGTATCGTTTTCAAACCAAAGATTCAAGGCCTGCCACAGCACATAGCCAAAGAGAGTCAGCGCCAGCAGCAAGTGAGCTGTCAGTCGGTACGGGCTGACCCAGGGTTTGTCAACCAGGCCGCTTTTGACCATAAACCATCCCATCGCGCCCTGCGCGGCTCCAAGCGCAAAAATACCCAGCAACTTCGGCAGTAATTTTTTGGAAACACACCCCTTCATCCAAAAATATAAGAGGGGGATCAGAAAAACGAGTCCGATAGCCCGACCCCAGAGACGGTGCAGATATTCCCAGATATAAATGGATTTGAAACCCGCCAGGTCCATGTCCGGATTTAGCATGTGGTATTGGGGATATTGCTTGTAAAGATCGAAAGCCTTTTCCCATTCCTGCTCCGTCAATGGAGGAATGGCGCCGAGAATGGGTTTCCATTCCGTGATCGACAATCCGGAACCGGTCAGGCGCGTCGCGCCACCAATGACCACCATGATCCAGATCGCCGCAGCCAGGGCAAACAGCCAAAGCGCAAGCGCGCGGGTTCTGGAACGTGAGATTTCAGGGTTTGTGGTGCTCATCGGTATTGGTATTTGTGTTTACTGGAGCGCGGGCGTCCCGCCTGCTCTGCTGGTTATCCTATCGGGCAGTCCTGCATCTACAAGATTTCTGAAGAAACTTTAAAAACAACCGATATCCTGAGAAGCGCCGAAGGTGCGCTCAAACGTATGTCAAACCTTGGGCCGCTCCTTCAGAGCTCGATAAATTTTTTATACTTCACACCCAGTGTGTTACCTTGGGCTGATATCGGACGGGCCTTCAACCCTCATAAAAGGCCTTCGGTCCATCACTCCAACCGCTCGATCCTGGCACCAAGGCTGCGCAGCCGCTGGTCGATGTTCGAGAAACCGCGGTCGATCTGGATGATGTTCTGGATTTCCGATTCGCCTTCCGCGCAAAGCGCCGCAATCAGCATCGCCATGCCGGCGCGGATGTCGGGACTGACCAGCCTCGACCCCCGCAGGCGTTCGGGCCCGATGACGACCGCGCGGTGCGGGTCGCAAAGCACGATGCGCGCGCCCATGCTGATCAGCGGATCGGTGAAATAAAGGCGCGACTCGAACATTTTTTCGTGGATCAGCACCGTGCCCTTGCACTGGGTGGCGGTCACGAGCGCAACCGACGTCATGTCGGCCGGAAACGCGGGCCAGGGCGCGTCCTCGATGCGCGGGATCGCTTTCCCGAGGTCGGAAACAATGCGCAACTTCTGTTTGCCGGGAATGAGCAGATTCTTTCCGTCCTCGACGGTTTTGATTCCCAGCCGGGAAAACACCATGCGGATCATCCGCAGGTTCGGAATATCCGCGTCCTCGATCAACACTTCGCCGCGGGTGACGGCAGCCAGTGCAATAAAACTGCCGACTTCCAGATAATCCGGGCCGATGCGGTGCCGCGCGCCGTGAAGTTTTTTTACACCTTGAATGTAAAGGGTGTTGGAACCGATCCCGCAAATTTTTGCGCCCATCTTGTTCAATAAAATGCAAAGGCCCTGGACATGCGGCTCGCTGGCGGCATTGCGCAGCGTGCTTTCGCCGCGCGCGAGCACA
Organism: Candidatus Methylacidiphilales bacterium; assembly: GCA_028713655.1. Lineage (NCBI taxonomy): Bacteria > Pseudomonadati > Verrucomicrobiota > Methylacidiphilae > Methylacidiphilales > Methylacidiphilales bacterium. The sequence goes on from JAQTNW010000006.1 coordinate 22,351, forward strand.
GCGGCGCATATCGCATTCTCGGTTGCGGTGACCGAGGCTTCGTCCAGCAAGATGTCAGCGCCGACGAGTGTGCGTGCCGTCAACTCAAAACCATTCTTGTCCTCCCGGATTTTTGCGCCGAGGGCCTGGAGCGCCAGCATGTGTGTGTCGATACGGCGGCGGCCAATACGGTCGCCGCCTGGGCGCGGGAGAAAGACCTTGCCGCAACGGGCCAAAAGCGGGCCGGCAAGGGTGACGGCCCCTCTCAACTTGCTTGAGAGTTCGATTGGAAGCTGGCTGGATGGCTTCAACGCGGCGCGGATGACTGCGGTCTCGGAAAACTCATCCGTTTGAAGTTCGATTTTGACACCCAGTTGGGTTACAATTTCCCGCATCACCCTCACATCCTCGATGAGCGGAAGGTTTTCGAGCGTCACCGGTTCGTCGGTCAGGCAGCAGGCGGCCAGGAGCGGCATGGCCTCGTTTTTATTGCCCTGCGGGCGGATCGTACCCGAAAGGGGGTATCGACCCTGGACTCGAAAATAGGAGCGGCTGCTGAATTCCTGCATTTTTGGAAAATAAGGCCCTGGCCAAAGGGGGCAAGTTCCAAATTACAACGACATTTCTACAGGGAGGCCGCGAAGAACTCAGAGGAAATGCAGAATTCTGAAACCTGAAAGTCGATAGCTGAAGACTGAACACTTTAAACCAAGTTTCACCTTGTTTGGGTGATGCAAGCGGGCGGGTTCGTCGAGGGGTGCTTGTTCTCACACCGCAACAACGGCATCAGACAAGCAGGTTATGGTTTCGGTACCGCAGCAGGCGGGGTTTGAGCGGGCGGCGGGAGGATGTCCTTATTATTCAGGTTGATCACAATATCAATCCTCCGGTTCCTAGCCTTGTTCTCGGGTGTGTCATTTTCAGCCACCGGTTCGGTGTCGGCCCGGCCCACCGCCATCAGCCGCCTTGGATCCACATTCCCCTGCTCCGAAAGAAAAACCACAGCCGTGCTCGCGCGGGCCGCGGACAACTCCCAATTGGACGGATATCTTTGTTTTAAAACCTGGCCGATGGGAACGTTGTCCGTATGGCCCTCGACCCGTATCTCGTAGTCTTTCAATTCATTATTCAACAAGTCCGCGATGTTTTTTAATATCGTCTGCCCTGCTGCCATGATGTCCGATTGCCCCGGATCAAACAGGATTTTGTCCGCCAGCCGGATGGTCAATTCGTGGTCGTTCAGAAATACGGCCCCCTGATCGGCCGACATTTGCTTGAGTACTTTTTCCCGGGCCGAGAGCAAAAAATCCTGGCGCTGCTTTTCCTGATCCAGGCGTTCCTGTTGCTGCTGTAAAATTTCATGGCGCAGATCATCCGCGCGAGTGAGAAGTTCATCCTTGGTTTTCAACTGGTTGGAATTCTCGTCAAAATCCTTTTTCAACCGCTCGATCTGTCCGCCGAGCCTGTCGATTTTTTCCCTCAATGTGCGGTTGTCCTCGCTCAGGAAGGACAATTGATGTTGTTCCCGGCTCAGACGGAGTGCGGATCCCACAGCCAGCCCCAGACAGAGAAGGCATATGATCCCGGCGATTCCCAGGACTATCCACAGCCGCTTGTTGCGCGGTAAGATTTCGGCCATGCGTACTCTCATAGCCGGAGGCCCCTGATGCGGCAATCAAGGAATGTTCTTTCCACTTGGCAATTTCACCCCATAAACTTTCATGACCGGAATGGATTATGCGAATCTCGGGCTTAATCATGGACATCGTTGCGGTGTTGATGAATATGGGATTGGTTTTTGGGCAATCCGTTCCTCCAGACAGTGCTTGGCAGAAGATTCATAGCCAGCAACCCAATGGTGTTCAAGTGAAGCTCGTCCTCGCCAAGACGCATTTTGTCCAAGGCGAACGGATTGATGCCATGCTTTATTTTTCCAATTCGACGGAAGTCGTTTACACAGTTGAAGCTGGCGCAGGAGAACCTGGCGCGATTTTTCATGCCCATAACGCAAATGGTCAATTTTTGAACGATCCCTTGAAGTGGTTTTACGACTGGAACGGCGTAACAAGCATGGGAATTGTTGCGTTGCATCCTATCAAGAATTACACTCTCCAATTGACCGTTAATGAGCGGCTCAACTTTGACAAGCCGGGTATTTACACTCTTTACGCCGAGATTTCTTTACACCACGGCACGGAGTTCAATTCTTCCCCAGATATTGCCGTTGTTTCGCAAAAGGTCGAAGTGACAATCGACCAACTGACGCCTCAAAAGGAACAGGCAATCATCGCGCAAGCCCGCCAAAAGATTGCTATGGGTGGAGATGCTGCCAATGAAGCAGTTGTTGATTTGCGCTGTTTGAGAACACAGGCGGCTTACGCTGAGATGATACCACTTCTTGCGCGGGCTCCGCTGTATCACAAATTGTATTGGGCGTTCATAGCATCTCCCAATCCCGCCGAATTGGCGGCAGACATCCTGGCCAGAGTCAAGCAAGGCGGATTGATTTTAGACGAAGAAGGCGTTGACCTTTACTCCCGACTTAAGAGTTCAGCGATATGTTTTGGACTTTCTCCACAAAAACTTTCAGAAGCCGATATATCGAGAATTAGTCAAGAATTGCGGTCGAAGAATAATACCGCCAGGGCTGAAATCCTTGCCGCACAAATTGCTTCAGCAGGGAACGGCAAAGAGGCTATCGAAGCGATGTGGGTTTCATTTCAAGATAACGCCATCAACAAAAATCCCGGCGAAAAGGACAGGGACGGAGGAACCGCTCGGGCTATGATGGTCACGCATCAACTGGAACTGCCGCAACAGCATGTGAACCGGCTTCTTGACAGTTGGCAATATTGGGGGAGCGCTGATTTTCTGCCTTTAGTAAGGCAGCAGGCAAGCCCTCCAATTTGCAATCCCAAAGCTTTGGCAGCTTTGGCGCAACTTGAACCGGATGAGGCCATGCCTCTGATTTGTAAGGATGTTCTCAGCAAAGACCCTAAATATTTTGTGGATAGTGATCCCGTTCGTTGGGTCAAACTACCACCAGAGATACTTCCTAAATTGACCCAATTTTTGCAAAATGCCCTGCAAGAAAAGCAAATCAACCTCTCAAGAATCCTCGATTTTGCAGAACGGTATGGCACGAAGTCACTCGTTCCAAACATGGCTGCACTCTATTACAGAACGGATTGGGGCCAATCGCGTGAGACCTATGGAATCAAGTATCGCGTGTTGCGCTTTTGGATTCATTGGGAGCCGGAGAAAGGGGTGCAGGCTCTGGCCGAGGCATTGCCTAAACATGAATACTTCGACGGGTATCAATCCCTTGTGGAAGTTCTTATCGATAACTGGATGCCCGAGGCTATACCTCTTGTTTTGAAGGAATTACAAAGCGCTAATATTTCCGTCGTTAATTCAGCCGCCTTTCTCCTTGTGAATCATGCTGACGAAAAATACGCCGAACAAGTCGTGACCGCATTGGAACGAATTGCGCAGAGTCCGAAAGGCGAAGATATTGGATATGCCAGTTGGAGAAGAGGTGAAGAAGCCTACAGGGCAAAATATGTTCTAGGAAATAAGCGATGGCATTTTACCGAAGGGCAACAAAAGCGTCTTCAAGTGATTATTACTGCTTCTCCAAAACAGAATTAAGACCTGACATATGTCACCGGATTTTAGAATGCCCCGTCGCAGGCATCGGTCGGCAGAATCATCGGCTCGCTGCCATGGTGTTTCCGGTACGCTTCCGCCAGCTTCGCGCAAAATTCCTTCAAGCAATCCCGGCGTACCAGATTCAGGGTCGCCCCGCCAAAGCCGCCTCCGCTCAAACGGGCGCCCAGGCAGCCTTTCAGCCCCTTGGCCGTCGCAACCAAAAAGTCCAGTTCCTCACAACTGTTTTCAAAATAGCGAATGGAACTTTCATGCGACTCATACATCAGCTTTCCAAACTCTTCCATGCGGCCCGCTTCCAGATATCCCTTCGCGCGCGTAACACGGTCAATTTCCCCAACGACATGCTTCGCCCGCATGTATGCGTGTTCCGGCAACTTTTCACGCGCCAGCTCCAATTCTGCAGGAGTGACATCGCGAAGCGCCGCTTTGCCGAGCAATCGCGCCGCGTTTTCGCACGACTCACGCCGCTCGTTGTATTCGCCCCCCACCAGCGCATGTTTGACGCCGGAATGGACGATTACAAATTCATAGGCCGGATCCAGCGGCAAATGCCCGATCTCGAAACTGCGGCAATCGATCGAAGTTGCATGCCCCTTGCGGCTCAATGCCACTGAAATCTGGTCGAGCAAACCGCATTTCACCCCCGCATACGTGTGCTCGGCCGCCTGCCCGACGCGCGCGAGGTCCAGCCTGCCCATTTCAAACGGGTACAGCTTTTGCATCGAGAGCGCGGTTGCGATTTCCAATGCCGCGCTGCTGCTCAACCCGGCGCCGATGGGAATGTTGCTCGAAATTTCCAATTCCGCGCCGCCCAGCCGGGTCCCGCGTTTGCCCAGTTGATCCAGAACGCCTAACACATAATTGGCCCAGCTTTCCGTTTTCTGGGGCTCGATCCGGGACAGATCGCCCGACCATTCCCGCTTCAGATCCAGCGAGCGCAACACCAGCTTGTTGTCCGGAAGCGGCTTCGCCCGCATGGTTGTGCCGAATGAAATGGCCAGCGACAACACAAGTCCGTCATTGTAATCGGTGTGGTTGCCAAGGAGTTCCGCCCGGCCCGGCGCATAGGTTTGTACAGTTGTCATATAAATAGTTCCGTCACACTGTCGGCCACCAACCGCCCCTCCCGGGTCAACGCCACGCGGCCACACAGAACCTCAATCAAACCCGCTTCCGCAAGATTCGTCAAAAGCTCTTTTTGGGCGCCCAGTTCCTCCGCCGGGACCCCTTCCCGCACCCGCAAACCCAACAGGATCCGCTCCGCCCTTTTGGTTGCCAGGCTCAGCTCCTCAAACTTGCGCTGCGGTTCGCCGCTTTCAAGCAGGGCTTTCGAATACAAACGCGTGTCCGGCACATTCTGCCATCGGAGCAGGCCCACCGTGGAGCAGGCGCTTGGACCCAGTCCGATGTAATCGCTGCCATTCCAATAGGCGCGATTATGAAGGGAGGCATGCCCGGGCTTCGCCAGATTCGAGATTTCATAATGCTCAAACCCCCCGGCCTCCAGGAGATCCATGCCGCGATGAAAAAATTCCCGCTCCCGCCCCTCGTCGATCCTCAAAACACCGGCTTGCAGCTTTTCAAAAAATTCCGTGTCCTCCTCATAATTGAGGTTGTACGCCGAGATGTGTTCGGGCTCCAATTCCAGCGCGGAACGGACCGATGCCAGCCATTGCTCCAAAGTCTGGCCCGGAAGCGCAAACATCAGGTCCAGATTGATGTTTTCAAAGCCGGTTTCCCGCAAAATTTGTACGCTTTTGCGAATGTCTTCCGCCCGGTGCGTGCGCCCGAGAATTTTCAGCGACGGCTCGTCAAACGCCTGGGCCCCGAGGCTGACACGGTTGATTCCCGCGCTCTTCAATAATTGCGCCTTGGCGGGTGAAATCGTCAGCGGGTTGGCTTCCATCGTGAACTCAACCGCATGCTTCCAGGGCCAGGCTTCAAACAAGTCTTCCAATTGCCCGATGCTGAGAGCGGAAGGCGTACCGCCGCCGAAAAAGACCGTTTCCGGGCGCAAATCAAATTCCGAACGCGCCCATTCGATTTCGCGTTTCAATGCCGGCAGAAAGGCCTTCATGTCGGGCAATGTATTCCGAGTCTTGTAAAATGAGCAGTATGGGCAGATATGCGTGCAAAACGGGATATGCACATACAGATGCCGGATCTCCGGGGCTTGATTACCGGCGGCTTCGATCTTTTTGTGGGAACTTCCGTTGGGATTGAGGCTCATTTTAAGAGACCTGCGGGCTAAGAGGTCTCTAACAAAGCCTGCTTCAACGCGTTCCAACCCAGGGTGGCGCATTTGACACGTTGGGGAAATTTCCGGACGCCCTCAAAAATCTGAAGGTCGCCAAAACCCTTGGGCGGAGCGGGAGGGACGGGCGCGGTGAGCATCTGGTGGAAGGCCTCGTTCAATTGCATGGCCTCGTCCCGGGTCTTGCCCTTGGTCTTGACGGTCATGAGCGAGGTGGAAGCCTGGCTGATCGCACAGCCCGAACCGGTAAATTTGATTTCCTCGATCCTGCCCTCGGGCGAAAGCTTGAGGTACACGGTGATTTCATCGCCGCAGGTCGGATTGTCGCCCTGGACAAAAATGGTGGCCTGCGGCAGCTCGCCGTAATTGCGGGGGCGCTGGGCGTGGTCGAGCACAACAGTCTGATAAAGTTCGTCGAGGTCCATGGGGAATAGTGGGATTGTCTGATAGTGGGGACTAGGTTCGCAAGAAATAAGCGTGTATCTTTTCCAGCGCTTCGGCGAGTTTATCCACTTCCTCGCGCGTGTTGTAGAGATAAAAGCTGGCTCGGGCGGTGGAAGGCGTACCCAGTTTTTTCATGAGCGGCTGGTTGCAGTGATGCCCGCCGCGCAACGCGATTCCGAATGTGTTGGCCATTTCCACCACGTCATGCGCATGAATGCGGTCCATGACAAAGGTCACCAGCCCCGCCCTGCCGGTTTCCGGGCCGAGGATTTTCAAAAAGCGCAGGGCGGACAATTTTTCAAACGCATAGGCCGCCAGCTCCATGTCGTGCCGGCTGATTTCCTCCCGGCCAACCGCATCCAGGTAATCCATGGCGGCGTGCAGCCCGATGGCGTCGGCAATGTTGGGAGTACCGGCTTCGAATTTGTGCGGCGCGGGTTTGTATTTTGCGGCTTCATAGGTAACGGACGAGATCATTTCTCCACCACCTTGATAAGGTTGCATCGCCTCCAGCAAGTCCAGTCGGCCGTAGAGGACGCCGATCCCCGTCGGCCCCGCCATTTTATGGCCGGAAAACGCAAGAAAATCGCAGCCCATATCCTGCACATCCACCGATCGGTGTCCCGCGCTTTGGGCGGCATCCACCAGGGTGAGAATCCCGCGGCTCCTGGCCTTTGCGCAAAATTCCTTCACCGGGTTGACCAGCCCGAGCGTGTTCGAGATGTGGGTGAAGGCGAACAATTTGACCGGCGTTTGAAGCAGTTTGTCCAGGGCTTCCATATCCAGGGAAGCGCCGTTTTCCGTCACCGGCACATAGCGCAACTGGGCGCCCGTACGTTGGGCCAAAAGCTGCCAGGGCACCATATTGCTGTGATGCTCCATCTCCGTGAGCAGGATGGCGTCGCCGGGCTTCAGCTGTTCCGAGCCCCAGGCGTTTGCGACAAGATTGATGCTTTCGGTCGTGCCGCGTGTAAAAATAATCTCATCCGCCGACCGGGCATTCACAAAGGCGGCCGCGCGGGTCCGGGCGGCTTCATAGGCGGCGGTGGCGCGATTGCTGAGTTCATGCAGCCCGCGGTGGACATTGCTGTTTTCGAATTTGTAGTAGTGATCGAGCCGTTCGATGACCGGATTGGGCTTTTGGGTCGTGGCAGCGTTGTCGAGATAGAGCAACGGATGGCCGTTCACCTGCTGGTCCAGCACAGGGAAATCAGCGCGTAGTTTTGAAAAATCGGTCATGGTTAAGAAGAACATACTAATCCGAAACCTGCCGGGAGGCAAACCGAACTGTCTCAACAGGGTTGGCCCCGTGGAAGTCAGGAGGGGGATTACCCTCCGGACTGAAACCCGATTTTTGGTTTGGGAGGCAGCGGTGGCGGAGAAAGTAGAGGTAGAAGTTTATGATAGACATCGCACAAGGCCCTGTCATGGATCAACAAAGTTTTATCAATTTCTGCCAGGCGTTTTAGGATAGCGGCATTGGCGGTTAAAATTTCACGTTGTTTGATAAAAGCGCGAATAATAAAGACACTCATTTTGACCGCAGCCGGGCTGTTAAGCACGTTGGCCGCCATCAAGGCGCCATGCTCGGTGAAAGCATAGGGCCGGTAAACTGCCCCGCGACGACTGGAGGAACTGGTCGCAAATTGCGACCAGTTCAACGCATCTTCTTGTGAATCAGTAGCTTGTAAACTTATAGTTGCGGTTTGTGACCTCAGGTTGGCGCGTTCTTTTGCTGTAATTTGAAATACAAAATCCTTCGGAAAACGTTCCGCGTTTCGTTTTATTTGTTCGTTCAACCGCTTGGTTGTAACGCCGTAAAGCCGGGCAAGATCGGCATCTATCAAAACTGGTTGACCGCGAAGTACGAGTAAAGGAATGGGCGAGCTCATGGCTCAAAAATCCAGTTGCATGATCTAAAAATAGAGCGCGATTCGCATTCTTCTTGCTGGTTAGCCTGCATATTTCATACTCTTTTCAATGGTCAACCTGTTAGCGCCGGGACGTAACAGCGGAAAGACACGCGCCGGGCATATGCAGGCTCTTGCAAAACCGCCTCCAAATAAGGCAGTACCAATTCGAAAATCAAAACAAAATACCCATTCAGGCGGTTTTGCTTGTAACCCGGATGTTCCTGCACCCCAGTTCCCGCCAGACTTTGGAGCAGGACACTTTGCTGAGGTTTTCAGAAGCGTGTGAAACATCCGGGTTAGGCTCAGCCTGGCAGAAAAATCAGATTTCTAAAAAGCTGCTTTTAATGTCATCGCAAGTGTGTGATTAGGCCGGACTCGTATGGCGCAGAAGCGCCGACTTGGTTTAAAAAGTGTAAAAATTAAAAAAGAGTACTCGAACTATCTGGAGCAGCGCTGCTAAAAATGGGCATGAGCGTCGAGCTTCTGGCCCGCATCCAATTCGCCTTTACCGTGGCGTTTCACTATATATATCCGCCCCTGAGCATCGGACTCGGCGTTCTCCTGGTACTGATCGAAGGCGCCTGGCTCAAAACCCGAAACCCGCTCTATCACAGGATGGCCAAATTTTGGACCAGGGTTTTTGCCCTCACTTTTGCCATCGGCGTGGCCACCGGCATCGTGATGGAATTTGAGTTCGGCACCAACTGGGCCACCTATTCCCGCTATGTGGGGGACATTTTCGGCAGCGCCCTGGCCGCCGAGGGAATTTTCGCCTTTTTCCTGGAATCCGGGTTTCTGGCCATACTCTTGTTCGGCTGGGACAAGGTGGGGCCGAAGCTGCACTTTTTTTCCACGTTGATGGTCTGCCTGGGCGCGCACTTCAGCGCGGTCTGGATCGTTGTCGCCAATTCCTGGCAGCAAACGCCGGCCGGCTATCATATCATCGGCGAGGGCCTGAACGCCCGGGCTGAGATAACCAATTTTTGGGCCATGGTGTTCAACCCCTCGTCGATGGACCGGCTGAGCCATGTCGTCATGGGCGCCTGGCAGGCGGGCGCGTTCCTGGCGATCAGTGTTAGTGCGTTTTATTTGTTAAATAAGAGGCACGTCAGGTTCGCCCGGGCCTCGCTCAAGACCGGTCTCCTGGTGGCCGGCTTTGCCTCCGTCATGCAGTTGGTGACGGGGCATTCCAGCGCCGTGGGCGTAAGCCGGAACCAGCCCGCCAAACTGGCGGCAATGGAAGCCCATTATGCGGAATCCGCCCCTGCGGATTTATATTTGTTCGGCTGGGTGAACAACAAGGGTGAAACCGTGAACTGCGGCGTCCGGCTGCCGGGCATGCTGAGTTACCTCGTCCATGGCGATTCCAAGGCGCCAATTCAGGGATTGAACGCCTTCAAGGCAAATGAGCGCCCGCCGGTAAATTTTGTTTTCCAGACCTATCATCTGATGGTCGCCGTCGGGATGTCCTTGATCGGGCTCAGTTTCCTGGGCCTTTTTCTCTGGTGGCGGGGAACGTTGTTCACCTGCCGGCCCGTGCTTTGGGTGATGGTCTTTTCCGTGTTAGGCCCGCAGATTGCAAACCAGGCGGGCTGGTTCACCGCCGAAGTGGGACGGCAGCCCTGGATTGTTTATAACCTGCTGAAAACCTCCGATGCGCTTTCGAAGGTCGTGACGGCGAATGAAGTGCTGGCTTCATTGATTATGTTCACCCTGATTTATATCCTGCTCTTTGCCGTGTTTATTTTCCTGCTCGACAACAAAATCCGCAGCGGCCCCGATGCGCATGAAGAATTGCCCGGGGAACCGCTCGCCCACCTTCCACGCGCATGAATGATTTCTTTCAATACCTGCTTCAACATCTGGATTTGAACGCCATCTGGTTTGTGTTGATCGGTGTTTTGTTCACCGGCTATGCGGCGCTCGACGGTTTCGATCTGGGCGTGGGCGCGCTGCATTTGTTTACCAAAACGGACAAGGAACGCAGGCTGATGCTGAATTCCATCGGCCCGGTCTGGGATGGAAATGAAGTCTGGCTCGTCACGGGCGGCGGAGCTCTCTTCGCCGCGTTCCCGGAGGTTTATGCCACGGTCTTTTCCGGATTTTATCTGGCCTTCATGCTGCTGCTGTGTTCCCTGATTTTTCGCGCAGTGGCCATTGAGTTCCGCAGCAAGCAGCCCATGCTTTGGTGGCGCCGGATGTGGGACATCTGTTTCGCGCTCGGCAGCATCCTCTCAGCTTTTTTGATCGGGGTCGCCCTCGGCAACATTGCGTGGGGCATTCCGCTGGACAAGGACTTTGAATTCTCGGGCAGCTTCCTGGGACTGTTGCATCCCTACGCCCTCCTGATGGGAGTGACAACCGTGGCGCTGTTTATGATGCACGGTTGCATTTATGCCACGATGAAGACCGAAGGCCCATTGCACGAAAAACTGCGCGGCTGGATCAACAATACGATCATTTTCTTCATCATCTGCTACGCCACCGCCACTGTGGCAACACTGGTTTACCTGCCTCACATGTCGGAAAAGCTCAAACAAACGCCGTGGTTTTTTGTGCTTGCGATCCTGAACATGCTGGCCATCGCCAACATCCCGCGCGAGGTCCATCATAAGCGCGACCTGATGGCCTTTGCTTCGTCCTGCGCCGCCATGGTCACGTTGATGGGACTGTTCGGCCTCGGCATGTTCCCCAATCTCGTGCTGTCCAATCCCAATCCGGAACACAGCATGAACATCATCAACTCCGCATCCTCTCACAAAACGCTCGGGATCATGCTCGTCATCGCGATTCTCGGCGTACCGGTCGTGCTGGCTTATACCGCGAGCATCTATTGGATATTCCGCGGCAAAGTGAAGCTGGACCCCCACAGTTACTGATTGCCAACACAGGTCCTCGCGTCCGCCAAATACGCGAAAAATTAACCACGGATTACACGTATAATCCGGATATAAAATCTTACTCTTACTCCATCTCGATCTCTTGGGATGCAGCACATTTTTAACCGCTGATAAACGCAGATTCACGCAGATAAAGACGAGAGAACCCATTGCACCGCAAAGACACAGAGAGAAAACTAAAAACCGGATTTAGCCGCGAAAAAGCGCAAAGGCCGCAAAAGGTTGGTACCAGGCTATTATAAATGGTGGGCTTAAAACTTGGAACTTGATCCCTCAAACTTGAATATCCCCCTGACAAGGGGGAAGTAAAGGGGGTTTAATCTTCACCTTTCGGACAAATTCTGTTATCAAACCCGGATGAGCCATTACCTCGTCATGACCGTGATCGGGCCTGATCGCCCGGGCCTCGTTGACAGCCTCGCTTCCATCATTCTCAAACAAGAAGGCAACTGGCTCGAAAGCCGCATGTGCCACCTCGGCGGCCAGTTTGCCGGCATCCTGCGCATCCAGGTTGCTCCGGAGCATGAACAGGCCTTGATCGAACAATTGCAATCCCTCTCAGCCCAGGGCCTCGCGGTCGTCGCCTACCCGGAGAACAACAACCCTCCCGCGCCTGACGATCAATTGGTGACCATTGAGCTGGTGGGTCAGGACCGGCCCGGCATTGTCAGTCAGATTTCCGCCATCCTCGCGCAGTACTCTGTCAATGTGGAAGATCTTAAAACCGAATGCAGCAGCGCCCCCATGTCGGGCGAAACCCTCTTCCAGGCCACCGCTATTTTGCGCCTGCCGAGGGGATGCGACTTGAAGGCCCTGCGGAGCGATCTGGAAAAAATCACCTCCAACCTGATGGTTGATATGATCTTCGGGAAACCCCTGCCTTAACTTCTTGACCGCTTGAGCTTCGGTCACATCCCAACCCTTGAAACCGCCCGATCTTGAAAGAATCGCCCTTGAGGTGGTGGAAGCGGAAAAGAGAAAGTTGCCCGCCGATATTGTCCGTTCGCTCGCTCCCGTACAGTTGCGCATGATGTTCCGGCCCGACCGGGAAATGATCGAGGAAGGATTGGACGATTTGCTGGGCCTGTTTGAGGGCAACAGCCTGCTCGATGGCGATCCCGGCACACCCGATGACTTCCCGCGTATCACCCTGTTTCTGGAAAATTTATGGGACGAAGCGGAGGAAGATGAGGGCTTGTTTCGCAAGGAAGTCCGCACGACCTGGCTGCACGAGATCGGCCACTACCTAGGCTGGGGCGAGGAAGAAGTCGAAGCCCGCGGGCTGGGTTAAAAGCAACACCGGTTCTCGCGCAAAGCCGCGAAGACGCAAAGGAAAACAAAAATCCATTCTTTGGTTAAAACGAGCTCTTCCTCAATTTTTCTTATTCACGCCATCCAATGGATCGAATTAGCGCACCTCCAAAAATCAGGGTAAAAGTCACTACCACACCCGTAAAGATAAAGCGCGCCACCGGTCTTATCGGTTTTAAGTCGGCATCGGGATGTAAGTGAGAATGCATGGACCATTTGATCCCCACAAACAACTCCAGAAAAACAACTAAAACTATCAGTGCCGCCATGCTAAGTGCTGTAACATTAAACTTCATTTAATCAACGTCCCCGATCACCTGCCCTGGACCGTTGGTGCGACAGCGGGTAAGGGTTAGGCGCATCGGCTCGTTTGGCTTATTTTTTGTTCTTGATCTCATCTGCAATCCGCCCTGGGAATGCCCTTCCTTTAGTGGTTGCTCTCGTCAAGCGAAAAACAGCAAGGTCCGCCTTCTTGGAAATTAGCCGCTCAATACCCTCCTTTGTCATATTGGGTTTGCTTCTAAAGAAAAGCTCGCATCCGTCTTCAATTGGTTCGTGGACGACGTTGAGTTCTCGAATCCCGTGGAATCGACAAGAGACCTGCTCTCCGCATGTGTTTTTGTATCTTGTATTTCCGTTCTTACCAATCCGAAGCGCCTTCTTGAAGGCCGCCTCCGGTGAATCCGCCTTTACTTTATTAAGACGGTATTGACGTAGATGGTCTGCCGCTTCCTGCCCGCGACGTGGATCTCTTCGACCAGATCAGCCACATACCATTCAGCGTCTGGTGGAATGAAGGTCATATTTTTACGTCGGCGTTCAGCGATCCCCTATAGCTCGTGAGGATCAGCATGGGGCGTGACAGCTCTGCTGGCATGATCCCGTGCGACACTACCACAAAAGTCTGGTGTTGTAGGGGATTCGCTGGAACGCATGGTTAGGCCTCAGTTTAAGTTAAGATACTTCAACAAAGCTTGAGTTACCACTGCCGTGGCAATGCCAAGTAGCCACACTAAAAATAGAAGACCCCACTTTTTAAATTTCCCCTTCGGACTGGCTTCCCCATGTTTTTGTTCTAGTTGATCGGCGTATTCACGACCTCTCAAGGTGATCCTATCTACACAGGCATTGCAGGGGATTCCCCTTTCGTCCTCTACATGTTCTCCCGAGAGGTATCCATCATCAATTAGTTGAGAGACGAGTTTAATTTCGTCCAGGTAAGAGTTTTCGGCGAATGAGATTGGCTCATCGGAGGAAGCTACCCTGTTTAGAATACCGATGACGGTTGGTCTGATGGAATCCATATTTATTTCTGCCTAACAGTATATTAGATTGAATTCAATCTATCCGAGATAGGTGGAATTCAACCTATCTCGGGGATTGAAGCGAGTTTGTTTCGGAAGCGCCATGCGCATGCCACCAGCATGCAGAAATTTGGCCTGTGGGCAAGCCGGGATTGGAGGGAAGCCGTTCTTGGTTTCGGGTTCTTCGTTCTTTGTGGGTTAAGTTTTAAGCCCACCATTTATAATGGCATGGTTCCAACCTTTTGCGTCTTTTGCGCTTTTTCGCGGCTAAATCCGGTTTTTAGATTTCTCTCTGCGTCTGCGTTAAAGACAAAAAATCTCTCTGCGCCCGGGCGGCATAGTTCGCATAACGCTCGCGCTTGTTACGCGGCGGACTCTCCAACGGCGGCATCAGCCCGAAATTCGCCTTCATCGGCTGGAACTGTTTGGCTTCCGCATGGGTCACATACCAGCACAAAGCCCCCAGCATCGTCGTCTTCGGCAATTCCAGCAACGGCTCCCCCCGCAGATGCCGGACGGCGTTCAGCCCGGCCAAAAGACCCGTCGCCGCATTGCCCATGTAACCCTCCACACCGGTGATCTGCCCGCCAAAATACAGGCCCGGCCTTTGCTTGAATTCCAACGTTGCCTTCAGCAAGGAAGGCGAGTTAATAAATGTGTTGCGGTGCATCTGGCCCAGCCGGACAAATTCGGCGTTCTCCAAACCCGGAATCAGCCGCAGCACGCGCTCCTGCTCACCCCATTTGATATTGGTCTGAAAACCGACCATATTATACAGCGACCCCGCCGCGTTGTCCTGTCTGAGCTGCACCACCGCATAAGGCCAGCGCCCCGTGCGCGGATCGTCCAGACCCACCGGTGTCATCGGTCCGTAAGCAAGCGCCCGGCGCTCGCGCGACGCAAGGATTTCAACAGGCAGGCAGCCTTCAAAAAAGCATTCGTCTTCCTTTTCAAAATCGCGCAACGGCATCCGCTCAGCCGCCAACAAGGCATCGATGAAGCGGTTGTATTCCGCCTCGTTCAGCGGGCAATTCAGGTAATCGCCATCCTCCCCTCCGCGTCCGTGCCGCGAGGCCTTGAAACAAATTTCGCGATTGATCGATTCCGCTTCCACGATGGGCGCCAGCGCATCGTAAAAATACAGATGATCGGACCCCGCCAATTTGCGGATTGATTCCGCAAGGGCGGGACTGGTCAGCGGACCGGACGCCACAACCACAATTCCGTTCCCGGGAATTTCCCGGATTTCTTCGCGCCGGATTTCCACCAGCGGATGATTTTCCAACCGGCGCGTCACTTCCCTGGAAAAATTTTCACGGTCCACCGCCAGCGCCGCTCCTGCAGGCACCGCCGTTTCACGGGCAACGTCCAGGATCAGGGAATGGAATTGTTCCATCTCCCATTTCAACTGGCCCGCCGCGCGATCCGGCAAGGCGGAGCCAAACGAATTGCTGCAAACCAATTCCGCAAAATGAGACGTGGCGTGCGCGGGCGTGGGGACAACCGGCCTCATTTCAATCAGCACAACGGGGACGCCCTGCGAGGCGATCTGCCATGCCGCCTCCGAGCCCGCCAATCCGGCGCCGATGACAGTTATTTTTTTCGTCTCCATGAATTCAATGAGCGGGGTTCATTCCGAAAAATAAAACACCGGGGTTGATGCCAGCTTGGAAGCGCGCTTGGCGCGGAATTCCGCCGCTGCGGTTTGGATTTTCCCAAAAAAGTTCCGCCAATCCTGCATGCTTTTCGGCGCGCTCGGCGTCTGCAAAAAGGCGCGGATCCACATCAGCCCAAGAAAGGTGATCCTGCCGTTCCATTTTTCAGGCAAACGCTGTTTCAGCCAGGCAACTTCTTCGGGGTAGCGCGCCTCAAATTCCACAGGCCGCCGGGTAAATAGTTCCAACTCGAATGTTTCCTCGCCCGCCTTTCCGGCCATCAAACAGTTGGGCGCAAAAACCTTCCAGCCTGGCAACTGCCCGACACTCTCCGCAAAACAGGCGTCCAGGATGACGATTCTATTTTTATCCGGAACAACATTTGCCGGGAGCAGTTCGCCGAGGTTCACCAGTTTTTTTTGCGTGAAATCCCAGTCGGCCACGGGAGACTGGTGGGATGCCAGGTAAACCAATGCGCCGGCAGGCAGGTTCTTGAGAAATGAGCCCATTTGTTCCGGGGTCCCATTTTCCAGCATCACAGGCGCAGCCGAAGCGCCCTTCCACTGATTAAGAGTTGCCTGGATCGCCAACGCGGTGCTGCGCGCGCCCTGCAGAGGCTTGCGATGATGATAGTCCCAATTGACAAAGGCCGATAGCTGTCCGGTGGCGACAACCTGGCCTGCAGCGGGGTTTGTCCACAAGGCCGGCGCCAGCATGCAGGCCATGAGCCTCATCCATCCGCTCATGTCACGGGTGCGTCTGGCGGATGACGTCTCTGGCCGTTTCTTTTGCGGTGTCGCGGATGACGTTGCGCTGGAAAAGCCGTTTTCTCAACTCCGTCGCCTTTGCGGCTGCGGCATTCAACTGCTGGTCCAGCGATGCGGGAACCGGGCGGCCCGATGCCACCAGGGTTTCACGGCGTACATTCAGGCTGCCTTCTTCCTTCGCCGCACTGAGGTAGGCCGCATGAGTGGAAGCGATCCGGCTGTCCACGGGCTGGAGCCTTCCGCCTTCCATAATATAACTGCCGGAACCGGCGCCGCCCAACGATCCGCCGTTCACCTGCACCGCCGCCTGGCCCTCGCCGCCCCTGGCTTTGGCCACCTCGAAGCTGGCGTTCGTGGCGTTGTATTCCTTCCCGTTGACCAGAAAGGCGCCGCTGATCTGGCCGTCGGAATAGGCGTTTTCTTTTCCGGGATTGATCGCAAAGTGTCCGCCCGCGCTTTCGGCCTCGAAGGTCGAATCACCCTTGGCCTTGGCGTAAATCCGCCCCTTGGGCACGTCAAATTGGCCGGTTTCACTGTCCACGCTGAACTGCGTCCCCACCGCGCCGCAAACGGCCGTGGGCGTTTCCACTTCCACTTTGCTGCCGCTGAGCTTGGGCAGGTCAAAATCCACCTTGCCGGCCTTCAGCTCCACGATGCGGCGGAATTTGGTATTGGCCGCTCCGGTCCCATTGACCTGGACCTCGCTGTTGGGCAGCAGCCTGAAAATATTTTCCGGGCTGAACTCGATTTTTAAAACGCCCTCCGCGGTGCGGGCCCACCAGCCGAGGGCGTAGTCGGCATTTGCCTTGGCGGGTTGATAGCTTTTGGCGTCTTTGCCCACATCACCGCCGCCGGACAAAACCTTGAAGGTCTGGGCCTGAAGGCCCGCCGTGGTCAGGATGAGGATGCATGTTAAAACTACGGTGTGAAACGATTTAAGTTGAGGGGTCATGGTGTTCCTTTTCTTTTTCAGATTGTTTTCCACCCGGTTCAATCGCAAGTGATAATCCCCAAAGATTGCCCACCCCGCGCGAATTTCCAAGCATTTAACCCGGATGCTTCACACGCTTCTGAAAACCCCCTGCAAAGTGTCCTGCCAAAAGGCCGGGCAGAATCAGGGACGAATTCACATCCGGGTTAATCCTTGGATTGCCTTGCGAACGCGCCGTTCCAACCCTCCGGCGGCGGGCTAACTTTGTACTGATCCACGCGCTCCAGCATCAGCCGCACCGCCGGATCTTGCGGCCGGACTTTCCGGCATTCGCCAAACGCCGCCCCGGCCTCAGCCCATTTTTTCTCCCACAACCGTTGAAGCCCCTGCTCATAGAACTTGATCCAGTCCGGCCGACCGGGGCCGCGTCCCACCAGTTCGTAAATCAACACCGGTTCGGTCTTGCCCTTGACCACCACCTTGTCCAGCAGACGGGTCACCCATCCGCCTTCCGGCAAAAGTTTCCGGGTGTTTTCTCCAATGATAATATGCGTGCCGTAATCCTTGTTGATCGGCTCCAACCGGGCCGCCAGGTTCACGGCATCGCCCATCACGGTGTATTGTTGCTTTTTGGCGGAACCCATGTTGCCGGCTGAAACGATTCCCGAATTGATTCCCATGCGGACATCGATCCGGATGCCGGTGTCGTTTTCGATCTCGCGTTCGAGCGATTTCAAGCGTTCCAGTTGGTCGAGCGCGGCGCCGCAGGCTTTTGCGGCATGCTCTTTTTCGGGCAACGGCACGCCCCAGACCGCCATGATCGCGTCCCCCTGGTATTTGTCAATGTAACCGTCTGACGCTAAAATAATATCGCTCATCGGGGTCAAATAACGGTTCAGCAGGGCGGACAATTCCTGCGGGGCCAGTTTTTCGGCAATCGTGGTGAATCCCGCGATATCGGAAAAAAAGACGCTCGTCTCGGCCTTTTCGCCCTGGAGGGAAAATCGTTCCGGGTTGGCTTCCAGCAACTCGAGAACCCGCGGGGATACTGCCGCGGAAAACGCCTTCCGCAAAACGCCGCGCCGCCTCGATTCCAAAATGTAATGAAAAATGGAATTGGCGGCAAAAAGCGCCAGCAACATCAGGCTCGGCGTCAAAAACGGCTCCAACCGGCCCAGCCAAAGCGCGCTGGCGGCCGCCGCCGCCGGATAAACAACGCAAAGCAGGCCCATGCCAACGGCAACCGCTGTGAACTTCCGGAAAAAAACATGCAGCAGACATGTCGCTGCCGCTAGCAACGCGAGCAAAATCACCGCCTGCCGAGGGGTCCAATAGCGCAAATAATCGCCCCGTAAAATGTTATCCATGGCATAAAGGTGCGCCAGAGCGTTCGGCACATTGTCCTCCAATGCGAAACTGCCGATATCACCGCTCGCGGTGAAAGCCTGGCCGATCACCGCGATCTTCCCCTGCAACCTGGGTAAAATCGTGTCGCGGCCCAGCGCGATTTTTTCCCGGCGTTGCGCGGGGTCCCGGATCAAATATCCAAGGTCCGCATCCAGGGCCAACCCGCACTCGGTCACATCCACATAGGATAAACTGGGCAGCACCCGGTCCCGGTAACCGCATTCCGTGTTGAGAAAAAGGCGGAATTGTTCATCCACCGGAATCCTGCGGGTCCAATCCTTGGTTTGGATGACAATGGAATCGCCGGCGACGGCATGAAAGGCAGGAGTACCCCCGCCCATTTTTTTAAGTTGCGCGGGATTGATGTCCCAATAAGCCATCAAGGCGTTCAACGCAAAGGACGGGACATGGCGGATGTGCCGGGTCTGCGGATCTTGTACCGCGTAAAGCAGCGGCACGCGCCGCACCACACCCCCTGCGTCACGCTGGACATTGATGGGCCCAAACCATGCCGGGGTGGACTCGGCCATCAGTTGGTCGATCAGCGGAATGGCGGCCTGCATGGGTGATTCAACGCCTCCTTCCACCAACCCCTCCGGAATGGCGGAAGCCAGGTATCTTTTAAAAACAGATTCCTGTTTTCCGCTGTCGCCAGCCAACCGGGCCGACAGCGCGGCATCATCGGGAAAATAATAGGCAAACAAGGGCCGGGGCGCGGGCTTTCCCTGCTGGCTCAGGTCGTCGAACGTAAACAAAAGATTCAACAGGCTGTCGTTGCCTTCGGACTCGGCCTCTTCGTACAATTTTCGCGCCTTGGAAAGCGCGGCGGCGGATTGCTCCTTATTTTCCAGACGGCTGGAAATTGAGGATTCCATAACCTTCCCGCCCGGACGAAAAATAATATCATAGGCCAAAACTTTGGGGTGGTAGATGCCGGCATGGGTTTGAAGCTGGAATGTGTACGCCTCGCGGGTCACCCAACTGTCCCGGCCCCACAAGCTGCTGAAAGCGGAATAGCTGGGGTCCACCGATTTGTCATCAATTCCGATAAAGGCCAGGTCGGGCGCGCAGACGGGGCCGGTCAGCTTGTAACGGAACAGTTGGAAATAATCCACCGCCTTGCCCTCCAGGCCCTGCCCCGCGTCGGAAAAGAAGAATACCATTGCCAGGCCGCAGGCAAGCAGGCTGAAACTAAACGGCAGGATATGTTCAGCGGAAGCATGTCCCCGGGCGATCTTGCCTGCGGCGTTCACAGCCGACTTATTGCCATGAATCACCGGGCACCGCAATTCAAAGTGAATAAATCGTCCGACAGGCTATCTTATCCGCATGAGAGCCTTGTTTGCCTGCCTGCTCGGTTTGATTGCTTTTAACCTCCATGGAGAACCCCCCACTATGAAGACCCAAACTCACGACCTCGAACTGGCCTCCTTTGGCGGCGGCTGCTTTTGGTGTATCGACGCTGTTTTTGAGCGGCTCGACGGCGTTAAAAAAGTCACCAGCGGCTATGCCGGAGGCACCCATGCCCGCCCGACTTATGAAGAAGTTTGCAGCGGCAGCACCGGCCACGCCGAAGTCGTGCAAATCTCCTTCGATCCGGCAAAAATTTCATACGAAAAACTGCTGGAAGTTTTCTGGCAGGCGCACGACCCCACCACCCTGAACCGGCAGGGCCCGGATTTCGGAAC
Organism: Candidatus Methylacidiphilales bacterium; assembly: GCA_028713655.1. Classification (NCBI taxonomy): domain Bacteria; kingdom Pseudomonadati; phylum Verrucomicrobiota; class Methylacidiphilae; order Methylacidiphilales; species Methylacidiphilales bacterium. The sequence goes on from JAQTNW010000006.1 coordinate 42,576, forward strand.
CCAATACCGTTCCATCATTTTGTATCAGAACGAAAAACAAAAGGCCGCCGCGGAAAAATCCAAGGCTGAAGCCGCGAAAAAATTCTCCAGCCCGATCGTGACCGAGATCGTTCCCTTGAAAGAGTTTTACCCGGCGGAAAATTACCACCAGGATTACTTCCGCTTGAACGGGCATGCCCCCTATTGCCGGTTTGTGATCGCTCCCAAAGTTGAAAAGCTGCAAAAGGAAAAAGTCATCCCATAGCGCGGATGTCCCCTGCTCATTCCGGGAAATGACGGGTTGAAATAGTTTAGCCGGATTTATGATCGACATCTGTCATAAATATGGACAAGTTAACGAGCAACCGCGCCTATCAGAGGGTGATGGATGCGAATGGAGCCGGGGAGGGTAGTATCACGCAATAATCCGCTCATCCTGTCGATGATTGGAATCTGAACTTGCGGGTCTTGTTGTCTTAATAGCGCGCGTATAAGTGCGCCACGCTTCCAATACTTATATCCATGACAAAATTGAATGCCCGCCGGGGTTGCTTTTCCTGGGAAAACAACTTTAATCCCAGCAGCATTTTAAATTAACTTGATGGCCAACACGATGTCTTTGCCCAGTTTTGATACACAGTCTAACCGACCGCTGAAGGTACTCCATGTGGAAGACAACTCCCACGACAGGGAACATATTTCCGGCATCCTGAACCGGGAGTTTTCAAACATCCACGTCACCCACATTCATGACGAGGCGATCCTGCATTCCACGCTTAAATCATTCCATCCGGATGTGGTGCTGACCGATTACAATCTCGGGTGGAGCAACGGCATTTCCATTCTGCGCATCGTGCGCGAAATCCATCCGGATTGCCCTGTCATCATGGTGACCGGAACGGGCAGCGAATCCGTGGCGGTGGACGGGCTGAAGCACGGTCTGGACGATTATTTCATTAAAACCCCCGGCCACCTGACCCGGCTCGGGGCCTCCGTCCGCAAATGCGTCGAGCAAACACGGCACAAACGCCTGTTGCGCATCCAACAGCGCGCGCTGTCCTCCATCTCGGAAGGCGTCGTCATCACCGACCCCAGCCTCCCTGACAACCCGATCATCTATGTCAATGACGCTTTCGAACGCATCAGCGGTTATCCAGCTCCCGAAGTCATCGGAAAAAACTGCCGTTTTCTCCAGGGACCGGGTTCCGATCCTGAAATGCTGTCCCGGATGCGCGAATCCATCAAGGCGCGCAGGCATTTTTCGGGCGAAATTTTAAATTACAGCAAGCAGGGCGTGCCGTATTGGAACCGTTTGTCCTTTTCGCCGGTCAAGGATGAGGCGGGCAATACCACCCACTTCGTCGGCGTCGCTTCGGACATCTCCACCCGCAAACAGGCGGAGGAAAATCTCCTCGAACAAAAGGCCGTGCTCAACCTCATTCTCGACAGCCTCAATGAGGCGGTTATCGCCATGGATATGGCAGGTCGCGTCGTCCTCCTGAACCCCTGGGCAAAGACCTTTTTTGGGACCGGCGGCGACTCGGCGGAATGCCCCGAATGGCTGCAGGACTGGGAATTTTTCGATCCAACGGATAATTCACCCCTCTCGGCGCTCCGGCATCCCATGGTCAGGGCCATGAGCGGTGAAACATTTCACAATCTGGAAATCATCACCCGCCACGGCGCCTCGTCCCGCGAACACCGGCTTTCAATCGACGGCGGTGCCCTGCGGGACAAGGACGGTTCCATTCGCGGCTGCGTCCTCGTCTGCCGGGACATCTCCGCCGAGCGCCAGATGGAGGAACATCTCAGGCAGTCACAGAAAATGGAAACCATCGGCCAGCTCGCCGGCGGCGTCGCCCACGATTTCAACAATATCCTGGTCGCAATTCTGGGATATTCCGAACTGCTGCTCAATGAAACCACGTCCGGGGATCCGAGGCACAAGTTGGTCGAGGAAATTTACAAGGCCGCGGGACGGGCCGCTACCCTGACACGCCAATTGCTGACATTCAGCCGCAAACACGTTCTCGAGATGCGGCCTCTTTCGTTGAACAAGATCGCCACCGAGATGGAGGACATGCTCCGCCGTTTGATCGGCGAACGGATCCGCTTTGTCTTCACCCTGTGCCGGAATCCGGACCCGGTATTGGCGGATGCGGGGCAGATTGAGCAGATCATCATGAATCTGGTCGTCAACGCGCGGGATGCCATGCCCTCCGGAGGAACCCTTGAAATCCTCACCCGTAACGTAACCATTGAGCCCGCCAATAGCGATGAAATCCCCGCCGGCAATTATGTCTGCCTCTCTGTTTCCGACACAGGCATGGGCATGACGCCGGATGTCAAAGAACAGATCTTCGAACCCTTTTTTACAACCAAGGGCCAGACCGGAACCGGCCTCGGACTTTCCACCTGCCGGAGCATCATCAGGCAAATGCAGGGCCAGATCCGCGTTTATACCGAAGTCGGAAAGGGCAGTATTTTCCGCATCTACCTGCCGGCCACACGCCTCGCGCCGCAACAGGAACAGGACGCGCCTTTGATCCAGCCCGCCATCCCGCGCGGCACCGAAACGGTGCTCCTGGTTGACGATGAAGCATCCCTGCGGCTGATTCTGGCTACAATTCTGAAACAAGCGGGCTATCAAGCCGTGGTTGCCGCCAATGGCCGGGAAGCCCTGGATTATCTCCGGGAAAATCCGGAAGTTCATGTGGTTGTTACCGACGTCATGCTGCCCGACATGCCCGGCACCGAACTGGCTTCCAAAGTCAAGGAACTCAACCCGTCCGCCCATTTGATCTTCACCTCAGGCTATGCCAGCGAGGATTTGCCCACCGGACGCTTCCCCTCTTCCGTCTTTATTCAAAAACCGTTCACACCCACTTCCTTCATGAAAAAACTCCGGCAAACTCTCGACACCACAGGGTGAGCGGGAAATTTTGGAATGCGTCGGCAGAGCATAGCCACGACGGCGCTTTTTCAGGAAACCCAAAGCGGTGTCGCGTCCGGCGGCTGCCAGACTTGCCACCGCACCATACTGTTCATTCGGCGACCGCTTCGGGGGGTGCGCTCTTCTGGGCCGTGGCCTCCCAATGGCCCCCAAAATCCTTGAATCAAATCCCGGCTCCTGGCGTCGAACCGGTAAGAGGAAAATACTATGAAAACTAAACTTCTGATTCTGGGTGCCTGTGCGTTGTTCGGCGGACTGATGGGCTTGGCTCCGAAAGCGGAAGCTGGCGTCGGCTTTTCGGTCAACTTCGGCCCTTCGTATTGCGACCCTGGCCCCTACTACGTCGTACGCCGCCCATGCTACCCCTATGGGCATTACTATTATCCGCGGCCTTACTATTACTCACCCTATTATTCACCCGGCGTGACGTTTTATTTCGGGGGTGGAGGCCGCCATGATGGCGGATGGCATCACCACAGACATTAACAAACAGCGCGCCTTAAAAACCCGGCCCTGTTAAAGAACGGCCGGGTTTTTTGCGTTTGGAGCGGAAATGAATCTGGGTTTTCCAAAGAAGCAGCCGAAGCTGCGCCCCATCCCAGCCTGGGGCATCGCCCCAGGAATCCGAATAATACAAAACCTCAAGCCCTGTAGGGGCGCACTAACGTAGATCGCTCCTTCAGAGTTCGATAAATTTTTTATGCGCCATACCCAGGGTTTCGCACTGGGCTGGTATAGGGCGGGCCTTCGGCCCTTATGAAGAGTCGCGAAACCTCTAACACTCCATGTTTTAAAACCTGGATCACCACGTCGTCCGGCTCCGGCGGACTCCTCGTGATGACGCACGGACGGTGCAACACCGTAAGGAAACCGGCAAGGCCGTTTCGTCCTTCAGCCCAGAGGCTCGAAAAACGAAACAAAAAGAATCCCCATTCGGCGTGGTTTCACGCCGAAACAAGTAAAGCTATCGTTGCGATAGCTTTACAGGCCCTTTTTAAAATCCGCCCCGGGCGAAAACTTCACGCTCTTGGAAGCGGCGATCTTGATCTTTTCTCCGGTCTTGGGATTCACGCCGATGCGGGCGGCGCGGTTCACCACCTTGAAAGTTCCGAAGCCGATCAACTGGACCGCCTTGGATTTCGTGACGGACGACTTGATGCTTTCTATCACGGCGCTGAGGGCGCGTTCCGCCGCGGCCTTGCTGGTTTCACCGCCGAGTTCTTTTTGGATCTTTTCTACGAGTTGGGCGCGATTGACGCTCATGGGTTTCCTTTGTTTAATTTGTTCTTGTTTGCAATAGGCTTCCTTGGGCGTCAATCCAAAATTGACAGAATCAAAGAGTAATTGGCCCCAAAAGATCACAAAGGATCACAAAAGAGGTTTTATAAATAGCTGTTTCTCGCGCCAAGTTCGCCAAGCCCGCAAAGTTTTAAATTCTTGCCTGCTGTATTAAATATTTTTCTTTGTGTTTTTTGAGTTCTCTTGCGGCCCCAAAAATGGGCTATCTGCGCAATCTGCGGATAAACCTGTTCTCGTTTATCCGTATAAATCAGTGGTTAAAATTTCGCTACTCTGTGTTCTCCGCGGCTCCGTGAGAGAAATATTCTTTGCCTTCCTTTCGTGATTTTCGAGTGTTTCATGGTTCAAACTGGGTTTTAAGTCTTAAGATTCTCTGCGTCTTGGCGTCTTGTGCCCTCTGCGTTAAAGTGTCTTGCTGTCGTTGGGCTTTACGTTCCCGCCCGCCGCGCTAGGCTCCTTTTCAACGCATGCAAACCAACCCGGAATCCTTTCCAGCGGCCCCACTGGGCTTTGGACGCGCCTGTGCGTTGCGCTTCCTGCGCCTGATCTGCGAGGTCCGAAAAGTCAGCGCCGCGCAATCCTGGGAACCCGGACGACAACTGCTCGCCGCCTCTCGCCTTTCCTTCGGCGAAGCTCTCGCGCTCCAGACCGATTCTTCCCTGCCGATTTGTTTTTTGGTTTATGCCAGACCTTCGCATGTCGGGTTTTGGGCGCACTGGAGCGGGTTGTTGTCCCTGCGGATCGTCTCGTCGGACTGCGCGCAGGGACTGGCCGAACATATTGAAACCTGCCGCCGCAAAGGGTATTGGGTTTGTTTGCTGACGGAAGGGATTCCTGCCGCCGATTTGGAGAAAGCCATCCGACTTTCGCACTCCAATGTCATCCCCATGGCCGCGTTGGATTATTCCCGGCTGAAACTCACCCGGAATTTCCGGCACCTCGCCTGGCGGGGACTGAGCCGCCTCCTGGGCGTGTGTTATGGACCGGAGATCAAAGCCGCCGACTTCACCGCCGTCCGCTTCCGGCGCGACTTGTTGGAGGTGAATTCCCGCGTCGTGGAATCGCACCCTGCGCTGAAAATCCATCTGGCCGAAGCCTGTGTGCGCGGACTGAAACGGAGACAGTTCAGGGCCATCGTCATCGACACCTATGCGCACGGGCGAAAGTTCAACGGCGGCATGTTGCTGGCCGCCGCGTGGCTGCTGACGGATTGGATACGCGCAAATGCCCGCGAAGAAAGAATCGGAATCGTATTGCCGCCCGGCATCGCCGCCATGGTGGCCAACCTCGCCTGCGTCCTTTGCGGCAAGACGCCGGTGAACCTGAATTTTACTGCGGGCCGCGCCGCAAATGAATATGCCATCCGGCTCGCGGGCGTCCGGCGGATTTTGACAACCGAAATGGTTGTCAAACGGCTGGCCGATTTCCCGTGGACCGACGACCGCTTCGATGTCGTGGACTGGCTGCTGGAAATGCCCAAGTCAAAACTGCTGGGCCGTTTTCTGCGCGTTGTTCTTACGCCGTCGAAATGGCTTCTGGAGGAACTTGATGTGCCGGAAAAGGGCGACCAGCGCGAAGCTGGCATCTTGTTTACCAGCGGCAGCTCAGGCGCTCCGAAGGGCGTCGTGCTCAGCCATCGCAACATCATCGGCAACGTGTCGCAGCTCGAAGCCGTTTTGCCTCACAAAATGGTGCCGTCACTACTCGGAAGCCTGCCGGTGTTTCACAGCTTCGGCTTCACCGTCATGCTCTGGTGGCCGTTGATGTCAGGCCCCAGGACCGTGACCTGCGTTTCGCCATTGGAAGTGGCGAAGATTCTGGAAGTGGTTGAAAAGTACAAAGTGGCCCTCATGGTGACAACCCCAACCTTCCTGAGGAGCTATCTGAAAAAGGCGAAGCCGGAGCAACTGGTGTCGCTGCGCATGATCGTGACCGGCGCGGAAAAATTGCCGGTTCCGCTCATGCAGGAATTCGAGGACCGGATGAAGATCATGGTGGGCGAGGGCTACGGCATGACCGAGGGCTCGCCGGCGATAGCCGTCAACCTGCCGGATTGGAGCATCGTGGGAAACGGCATCGAGGAGGCCAAGGGCCGTGTGGTCGGCAGTGTGGGTCGCGTGGTGCCGGGCGTTGCCGTGCGCGTGTGGTCGCCCGGGACCGAGGATGAGCTCCCGATCTCCAGCAGCGGAATGCTTTTGTACCGGGGCGTCAATATTTTCGGCGGGTATCTCGATGCGCCTGAAAAATCAGCCGAGGTGTTGAAGGACGGCTGGTATGTCTCCGGCGACATCGGCCGGATGGACGAGGACGGATTTTTATATATTGAAGGGCGCCTGAGCCGATTTTCAAAGATTGGCGGCGAAATGGTTCCGCACGGGACGGTGGAGCATTACCTGGTCGAGGCGTTGCGGCGTGAGCAGGGCGAGGACTTCAACCTTGTGATCATGGGCGCCTCCGATGCGAAAAAGGGCGAATCACTCGTGGCGATTGTGAACCATCCCGTGGAGAAGGAAGCGCTGCGCCGGATTTTGTCCGAGCAAGGCCTGCCGAACCTCTGGGTGCCGAAGGCTGTTAAAGTCGCGCCCGTGATCCCCCACCTCGCCAGCGGCAAACTGGATTTACAGGCTTGCCAGGCGCTTGCTAATGAAGCAGCCAGAGATACGGCTCCGCCAGTTTAAAGCAGGAGCCGTCAACATTCAGCGTTCGGCTCTCAGCTTTGTACCCGGTTTCCGTTCTGCCCGACTTTCTGAATTCATAATTTCCTCCATTTTCATGGGTGACTTTTTGAGTTATTATGCGATAACTTCTCTCCACTGGGGGTTATTAAGGCATTACTAGTTTAGGGAAATACGGAAAAGAGGGCATCCGAACTGGATCAAGCTGAAAGGCTCAACTACATTCGATATGAATACACGAAGCATCGCATTACTGTGTGTCAGCCTTATTATTTGCACTTACATTGTGTCCAGCTTTTTTGCAAAGACGGCAATTAAAGCCGCTGAAACTGGAACTTCCGTCATAAAAGAGCCAATTCAGGATATAACAAAACTACCAAGTGAAGTCCTCGATTCCATAAAAGTGGGGATCAAGGCAGTCTGGAACGACAAACTAGCTGACCAGCAACGCGAAATTGATAGACTCAACATCGAAAGATCTAATTTAGATTCGGAAATTAATAGACTAAGGTCTCAAAGCGTAAAGATAACTGATATTCAAACGCAATTAACCCTGAATGTTATTTCCTGTGATGAGTCAATTTGGGATTGTAAAAAAATAGCGATTCAAAACGACACCTACCCATGGTTCGATCCTAATCCTATGCATAGAGACTATACTCTTGAGTACGTTGGAGTTATGGAATTAAAATACAAAAAAAATATCGGAATAGATTTGGAAAAACTGCGATTCAAGCTGGATAGGAATTCAAGAACCATCCTCATTGACGGATTCGACCGTGCCGTTAAGACCTCAATCGATAAAATACCAGTTGAGGAATGGAAGATGTCGGAAATACGAAAGCTTGAAAAGCCATCAAAATTATACCCGTATCAAACATCATCTATTATAAGTGATCCCAGCATAGAAAACCAAAAAGCCGCCCAAAAGCAAGAAGTAGTGGATAGAACTAACACTGCTCCTGTCCCAGAGTATTTGCAAATGCTAGCAAAGCAATTAACGTGCAAGTGGCTCACAGCATTATTTAGTCTTGCTGATTATCGCGTTGAAGTTGGATCAGTTGGCACCAATGAGGGCTTTACTTCGAGTAATATTTGCACTCAACTTCACGAGAATGTTGATAACGAAATACAAGTCAAAAGCAAAGCAATCGAGAAAAATGATGCATTACTTCGAAATACAAAGTTGGAGTACAACAAGGCCTTTGAAAAAGCTGTAGACGAGCAGATCGATAATGCAAAGAAACTAAGTAACCAGACTAATGAATCCACTAAGCAATGAATATAACTGCGGGTCGCGGCTTGACATGAACGAAATGATCCGCGCTCGCTAGCGCCTAATTACAAACTATGAGCTTATGAATCTCCATCCTAAAGAAAAGTACAAGCTGGAATACGCGGAAGTGGGCCGCCTGCGGCAACATTACAGCACTATCAGATCAAGCTTGACTACATTTGCCATGACATCTTCTTTGGCGGCATTCGCCAAATTCTTATCAGAAGCGCCAAGGCCATTGTATCTGGCTTTAATTGGATGGTTTATGTTCGTCGTTGCATTCATTGCTTGTTTTGTGTTTTCATATCGAACTGAAAAAGCTAATCTTTACGCAGAAATTCTTTGGCGCTGGTTCAAGTCAGAAAAGCAAAGCGAGCCTCCAAGTTTCTTGCAGTACAAAGAGAAAAGATGTGATGTGGTTTGTCAGATGTTGAGAGATGAAATGAATTGGTTTATGCTGGTAGCTCTTCTATTGATTGTAGTAGCGGCCTTTTATTTCTGACTGATACTGATTGGGGTCGCGGCTTGACATTGACAAAATCACAAATCGAGATGAACCTCGTCGTGCTGCCGGGAGCGGCATGGGATGGATCGACACGTTCTGCGGTTGCCGGACTCGCGATGACGAATCACTTGAGTTTGTCCCCGCTGGTATAGAGACCGACGCACCGCGTCATTGCGAGGAGAACGGCGGAGTCGGCCCTGTTCATCCTGTCAAAAATGTGTTTCCCTTTTGCGTTTTTTTGCGTTGTTTCGCGGGCAACATAAACCCCCTTGTCAGGGGGATGGAAACTGAGGAAACAGAAGGTGAACAAAATTCTCCGTTTACTCTGCCTGCTCGCGATGCCTATCGGAGTTAGCTCCTGTTAGAGCATATTGTATTTATTCTGCCGCACGTTCATGCGTTCTGCGGCGGCGGACGAGGAGCGCAGCGACGCGGCAATCCGGAAACCAGCTTATGGGTATGGAGTGGATCGTCACGGCCCAACTCCGACATGCGTCGCGAGTGGAATAACCACACACCCCGAAGCGGTCGCCGCGGCGACCTTTCCGCCCCTCTTGATAGAGGGGACTTTTAAAGCAGGAGCTCATAGCCATCCCAGCTTTCAACATCCATTTTTATTCGTGGTTAAGTTTTTCCTCCATTTTTGTGATTTTTGCGCCTTTTCGCGGCCAAACGGTTTTAAATTTTCGCGTTGTTTCGCGGGCAACACAAACCCCCTTGTCAGGGGGATGGAAACTGAGGAAACAGAGGGTGAACAAAATTCTCCGTTTACTCTGCCTGCTCGCGATGCCTATCTGAGTTAGCTCCTGTTAGAGAAAAGTGGAAAACATCCGCCGGACAGGATGTCCGCCGGGTGCGGGCAAGATGCCCGCGCTCCTGTAAGACACAAAACAATTTCATGCGGGGATTGGGGTCGCGGCGGACGCACTTTAAAAATGTATTCCTGCGTCTTCGCGTGTGCCGCAGGCGCATGGCGACTCTGGGTTAAAGTCATACACACTCCAAAGCTTATGGAGAAGCCCTTCGCAGGGTGGAAAGGCTTTACTCACCCGTCCATGGCCCGAACAACTTATACATGGCCTCGGCGGGAAAATATTTGCCCGGGCATGCCGTCGGCCGGATGTTGATGTCGCGGTGCACCACAAACCGCGGCTTGATATGTTCCACGTTTTGAACCCTGTCCTGCAGATACGTGATCAACTCGATCAGCGCCGCCATTTGTTTGCGCGTCGGCCGGGTGGTGTTGAAATCCCCGACCAGGCAGATTCCGATCGCCACCTCGTCCTGCTCCTCACTGCGGAGATGTCCGCCCTGCAACTGCTTGAGCCAGCGATTGCCCACTTCAATCTCTCCGTCGCCGGTGTCGGTCCCGTTCCCGATGACAAAATGATAGGCCATGCCGTTTTCCATTCCCCTGACATTCCGGTGATAATATTCAAAAATGCGAGCGCTGCCGTTGGGCGTGCCGCTGTGATGCACGACAATATAACGCCAGATGCGTGAGCCAATCCTCGGCTCGTCGATCTTGTCCTTGGCCCTTGAAACAAACAGGTAGCGTGGCGCCACCCTGGGCGGTTTCGGAGCCGGACTGTTCTCGATCCGGGCAACCGGCACCGCACGGAGCGGAGATCCTGTCTTCAAGAGCAACTTTTGCCCAACCCGGATCTGTCCGTTGCGCAATCCATTGAGGCGCATGATTTCCGCCGGAGAGACTCCAGATTGCCGCGAAATACTGGATAGGGTATCCCCCTTTTTTACAACATAAAATTCCGGCTCGCCTGAGTCTTCCTGCGATTTATCCTTCCCGGGCTTTTCCAATGCAGAATTCCCGCCAGACCCGGCACCAGGGATTTGGACCGCATCTCCGGGCTTGAGGGAACGGCTGTCGATTCCGGGGTTGGCCGCCACAATCTCACTCACCGACACGCCATAGTTGTGGCTCAGGCTGTAGAGTGTCTCTCCCTTTTTTACCGTGTGGGTGGCCGCGTCAGCAACCTGCAACAGCAGCAGGAAAATGACTCCGCACGCCGAAAGAAACCGTTTGCACATAATCGGGCTCATTCTGGAAAATTAGCCTTTTGTGCCGCCCGATTCGGTTTTATCATGATCCAAGGCATGCAACATCCTTCCAAAGTCCTTCACGACAAGCAAAGCGAAAGAGACACGCGCAAGCTCCGCATCGACAAGGTGGGGGTCAAGGGACTGAAACATCCCATTGAAATCGCCGACAAGGCCCACCATCGCCAGAACACCGTTGCGACCATCGCCTTGACGGTGGATCTGCCCCACCATTTCAAGGGCACCCACATGAGCCGTTTTGTCGAGGCTTTGAATTCACACGGACGCCTGATCCAGGTTGAGAGCATCCCCAGGATTCTCAAAAGCCTGCAAGCACGCCTGGAAGCCAAGACCGCCCATCTGGAAATGGAGTTTCCCTTCTTTCTGGAAAAGAAGGCGCCGGCCACATCTGCGGTTGGGCTGCTCGATTACATGGTACGCTTTGACGCCCAGGCGAACGGCAAACGCACGGAGTTCAGGGTCACCGTGGTGGTGCCGGTCACGACCCTTTGCCCCTGCAGCAAGGCCATCAGCGCCCGCGGCGCGCACAACCAACGGGGCCACGTCACGCTTGCGGTCGAGTTTAAAAAAATCGTCTGGATCGAGGACTTGATCTCACTGGTCGAGCAATCGGCCAGTTGCGAATTGTATTCACTGCTGAAACGCCCGGATGAAAAGTACGTCACGGAAAAGGCGTATGACAATCCCGTCTTTGTCGAGGACCTGGTCCGGAACGTCGCGCTTCGCTGCAACGCCCACCCTCACATCACCTGGTACCGGGTTGAGGCTGAAAACATGGAGAGCATTCACAATCACAACGCCTATGCGATGATTGAGAAGGGGTGACGGCGGAGGAACGACATGAAAGCCCTGCCCCGGATCGTAAAGTTGCATGGCGGCCAATACCTGCTGCGCGCCCTTGGCCCGCCCGACATGGAGCAGCTCAGGACCTTTTTTTATTCCCACACGCCCGAGACCATTCACCTCCGCTATGGGTATATGATCAAGGACATGACGCCGGAACGCGCCGCCCTCCTCGTCGGAGTGGACCAAACCCGCGATTTTGCGCTTGGGATTTTCGAGGATTCACCAAAGGGACAAATCCTCGACGCGGTGGGGCGCTATTGCCTGGATGACACCGGCGCATCAGCCGAGATGGCTTTTGTTGTCCGTGAAAGCAAACGCGGGTTGGGCATGGCAAGCTTGCTGCTTCAAACCCTGGTTGACGCCGCGCAAAGCCGGCATTTGATGGAAGCGTGGGCCAGCGTTGCGCCCGACAATCACACAATGCTGCATTTGTTGCACAAGGCGGGATTCAAAACCGGCAAGCCCTCATCCGACGGCAATCTGGTGTGGAGACTCGGTCTTTCAAAAAAGCCAGCCAGATGATCTAACAATCGAAAAAGCTAAATTTTTAACAGGAAGATCGCAAAAAACGTTTTTGCAAAGCGAGCGTGGAAATGGGAAAAGTCAAAAGTGTGAATTAGAAAACCCTCTGCGTTCACGGCGACTGCGGTGAAAGCGCTTTGTTTGATCCGTTTAATGCGAGACCCAATATTCCAGCGGGTTGTTCATGCGCTCCGCCAGTTCCGCCGTGTAGCCCTGCCATTCGGCCGCGGATGTAAACCGTCCGTCCCTGTCCCAGGCGTGCAGATAATAGACGAGCACCGGGAAATCCGGTTTCCGCAAATACACCAAATGGTCGCCGATTGTGTCCACCCCCGGCGGGCTTTCAATGAAATCACGGGGGCGAAAAATAAGCGCCGATGCCAGAAAGGCGGAGACCGGCTTCGCAGGGTCCTCCACGATGACAGAACCTTGCGAGGTAAGGACAAGCCGGTTGTCGAATAGTTGCAACCTCTCCTGTCCGGGCAAGGAAGTTATGCCGGCGCCAAATTTCAAGGGGATGGAATTGTCGGGCCAATGCACCGCATGAAATTCAACCTTGAGAAAGCGCTGGCCTGCGTCGATTTCGATCCGTTCGGAAAGTTCGACATTCCCGGCCTGTGTTTGCCAGTTTTTGATGCTGAGGTCCACAATTCCGCGCAAGGGGCCGGAAGCAACAAGCCCGTATGTGGTTTGGGCCTGATTATCAAATGGCCGTTCGTTTCCCGCCGAGCCGGGCCCGCAATTCAAAAACACCGAACCGGCACCCATACCCGCACCCGGACGCAGATAATTCGAGGCCACCGGTGCGGTTCCTACTTTTCCCCTCATGAAAATTGTTTTGGCGCCGAGGAGAGCCGGATTCGTCTTTCCATAGACATTCAAGCTCTGCGCGTCGAAACAGGCGTAGGCCAGCCACTCGGATTCCCATACGGCGCCCTGCAGACCCGGAACGACCTGATTTAAAAGATGGGCATCCGCCCGTTTCAAAAACGCATGCCGCGACATTTCTCCCGGGTAACACAAGCATGAGATGCTTTCATACGGGCCCAATGAAACCTCAAAAAAAAGTTCATCCGGCCTGCCATCTCCGTCAAGGTCGTCGATTTGAAATGGAATATCCCGGCCTGCCGAATCCCTCAGCGCCATTCCATTCCTACGTACGGAGGACGGAAGTTTCCCCAACGGAATGGAAATGCCTTCATCATTCCGGATCAACCCCGTGGGATTGCTGACCGTAATGCAAATCGGCTGGTTGCCCCTGGAACAGCCCGCTGCCAGAACCGACAGCAGACTCAGAACAAAGACGGCAAAAAAACGGTTCCGCGCCTGCCTGGTGGACTTCGAAACTGCCATGGAAAAGGAGCATGGCCGAATCCCCCCTATTGTTCAAGCCGGGCTATAGATTTTCCACCGCAGCGCGATCGTGGCGGATGTCGTGCGCGGTGTACAAATAATGCACCTCTTCCGCGATGGCTTTGGCATAATCCGCGCAACGCTCGAGGCTCCTTGAAATAAACAGGATGTGGATGAAGGCCGGTATGTTCTTGGGATTTTTTGCCATGGCTTTGTTAAGGGCAATTTCATTTTCCTTGTTGATCTCGTCCACCTCGCGGTCGGCCAGCACAATCGGCGCAGCCTTGTCCGGCTCGACTTCCACAAACGCATTGATGGCATCACGCATCATGCCGATCACCAGTTTCCCCATCAAGCGGATATCGACTTCAGTGGGCACCTCAGGCAACGCATTCAAATGGCGCGCGCGCCGGGCAATGGTGACCGCCTGGTCCGCCATTCCCTCCAAAGCCTGTGAAATTTTTGACGCGCAAAAGGCCACGCGGCAGGCGGTGGCGGTCGGGCCGTGGGTTGCAAAATAGGTCACCACCAGTTCATCAATGTTGATTTCCAGTTTGTCGATCACCGTGTCTTCCGACTCCACGACCCTGGACTTTTCGTCGTTTCGCTCAAAATAGGCCGCCAGCGCCAGGTTGAGATTCCGGTCGGTCAAACTGGACATCATCAAAAGCGTGTCTTTCAAATTCAGAAGATGGCCGCGGAATATGCCGCGCATGTGTTCAAGTCGTTCCTGTTCCATAGAATAAAATCTCCGTGCTTGTTGTTTCCCTGTCGGGCGGTTTCGCCATTCAATCATCCAAATCGTCCGGAGATGTAATCTTCCGTCTGTTGTTTTGCCGGATTGGTGAATATTTTCTCCGTGCGGTCGAACTCGATCAATTTGCCCAGGTAAAAGAATGCCGTAAAGTCCGAACACCGGCCCGCCTGTTGCATGTTGTGCGTCACAATGACAATCGTATAGCTCTTTTTTAATTCCTCGATGAGTTCCTCCACCTTCATCGTGGCGATGGGGTCCAGAGCGGAGCAGGGTTCGTCCATGAGAATGATTTCGGGCTCAACCGCTATGGCCCGGGCAATGCAAAGGCGCTGCATCTGCCCGCCAGATAATCCGGTCGCCGGATCACTCAGTCGGTCTTTGACCTCGTCCCAAAGCGCGGCGCCGCGCAGGCTTTTTTCAACCACCTCATCCAGAATGCTTTTGTTCCGGATGCCCTGCAGGCGGAGGCCATAGACGATGTTTTCGTAGATCGACTTGGGGAAAGGGTTGGACTTCTGGAAAACCATGCCCACGCGTTTGCGCAGCTCGATGACATCGACATCCTTCGAGTAAATATCCACGCCGTTGATTTTGATTCCACCCCTGTCTCCGATGCGGGTGAAGTCGATCAGGTCGTTCATCCGGTTGAAACAGCGCAGCAGCGTTGATTTCCCGCAACCGGAAGGCCCGATGAACGCCGTGACCATTCCCTTTGGGACATCCAGATTGATTTCATGCAGGGCATGGCTGTTGCCGTAATAAAAGTCCAGATTCCGGACTTCGATGCAGGCGTCCAGGGGCCGTCCGTCCATGCTCAGGACGTTCGGATTGGTTTCTGTTTTACGTTCTGCTGCGCCTGTTTTCTCGCTCATGAGTTGAATTCCCATATTAGATCTCCGGGGTTTTCGATTCGATCCCAAAATATGAAGTTGTCACCACTTGAATTTCTTTCGCACATGGATGCGCAGCAGAATGGACGTCAGCGCAATCAGCATCACGATGAATAAAAAGACAAACGCCGAGCCATATTGCACTTTTTCGGTGTATTCGTTTTGCGGTACGCGGGCGCTGACCACGAAAATATGGTAGGGCAGCGCCATGACTCCGCTGAAGAAAAAGTCCGTCCATTTGTCCACTTCCCACGGGAGCTTGTCCCGCACCACATACGCCGCGGTGAACATGATGGCCGCCGTTTCCCCCGCAATCCGCGCCACACCCATAATGGACGAGGTCAGGATGCCCGGCAACGCGTAGGGGAGCACGTTCTCATAAATGGTCTGCCATTTCGTAGCGCCCAACGCGAGGGATCCTTCACGAAAGCCCTGGGGCACCGCCCGCAGCGATTCCTCGCTGCCGGTGATCACGATGGGCAACACCATGAAGGCCAGGGTAAACCAGCCCGAAAGCAGCGAGACATTCCATTTGAAGAGAAGGACAAACATCGCATAGCCCCACATGCCAAAAACAATCGATGGCACGCCCGCCAGATTCATGATTGAGAGGCGGATCAGTACAATCGCCCGTCCGCCGCGGCTGTATTCGCTCAGATAGGTTGCGGTAATGACGCCCAAAGTCATGGCGATGACCATGGAACCCGCAACCAGCAGCACCGTGCCGACAATCGCCGGGAAAATGCCGCCGGCGGCATAGACTTGCGACTTTTCATCCGCAATGGAGTCGCTGCCGTTTTTATTCAAATAGTCGCGGTACGCCCTGTCTCCGAGCTGGAGAGTTTCGCCATTCTTCAGGGTCAGGACATGGAGGGATTCAGGCGATTCGGTCAGGAACGGCACATTGACAAAGGGGGCGGTGCTTTGAAACACCACGCGTCCGCCCTTCCATCCAATTTCCAAAAAGATAAGCCCGGCAAAAGCGATGATCAGATAGGTTGCGAGGCGGAACACCCAGAAGGAAGCCGCTTCGAACCTTTTGCTCAAAGTGGCCCGCTTGATAAATGGATTGGCTGCGGTATGCATAGGTTAGCCCACCGAAATCTTGAATTTACGAACGAAAACCTGCGCGATGTAATTGATCAGCAATGAAATCAAGAACAGCATGATGGCCAGCATGAACAAGGCGCGGTATTGCAGGCTGTTTTTCACCACTTCCGGGATTTCCTGCGCCACAAGCCCTGTCATGGTATGCACCGGCTGGAAAATAAAACCCAGACCCTGGGTAAAGTCGGGGATTTGAATGCGGTTGCCCGCGCACAACAGCACCACCATCGTCTCTCCGATCACCCGGCCAAAGCCCAGCAGCACCGCGGATATGATTCCGGAAAGGCTGGCGGGAATCAGAATGCGCAGGATGGTTTGAAGCCGGTTTGCCCCCAGCGCGAAGGAGGCCTCCTTGTACGACTTGGGGACATTGTTCAGGGCGTCCTCCGAAAATGTAAAGATGGCCGGCACACCCATCAGAGCCAGCAGAATGCCGGCCGTGATGATGTTCAATCGCTCAGAAATCGGAAAAAAGGGAACCCAGGATGTTAGCGTCCTTGCGGCTGCATTCAAGCCGGACGGCAGCCATTGGATGAATGCCGGAAGATGCGCCACCCAGGCCGGATCGAAAAGGATGCCGTTTGAAAAGTCGCGTATGGCTGTTCCAAGAATCGCAACCCCGAAAAACCCCAACACCACGGATGGGATAACCGCGATAAACTCAATGAACGGCTTGATCAGGTTCTGTTCGTGAATATTGGCGACCTGGTTGATATACACCGCCGCCCCTACCCCCAGCGGCACGGCGATGACCAGAGCCACAACGCTTACGGCCAGTGATCCGACAAACAGGGGAACCATTCCATACCAGTCCTGCCAGAAACTCTGCGTCACCCATTGCGGCCCGAAAAGAAAGCGGGTCAGGGTTTCATGGACCGGGATCGTCGTATCATAGCTCCAATTCGCGAGCTTTCGTTCGGTATCCGGGAAGGCATTGATGTATTTTCCGGCAGCGGCCTTAAAATGCACGGCCTGGCTTTTTAGCTTTGGATCGTCGGATGCTGGAAATTCCAAAAGCAATAAACCCAATCTCTTCTTCAATGTTTGGTTGATTTCCACAAGCCGGGGAATTTGGGCTTTCAGCGCTTCCGATTCCTTTCTGAAATCCACGGTTTCAACTTCCAATTTCGCAGCTTCATCCTTGGACCCGGCCTTGAGATACTGTTCCCTTGCAATGGAATTTTCCTTCGCCACACCCCAGCGCTCTTTTACGGCCGCCGCCTGCTGGGTTAACTCTCTAACGAAATCCTGAAGCGGAATGCTGGATTCATCAAAATCCTTCCGAAATTGCGCAAGCGGCGCGGTGGCTTCTGCGATTTTTCCCTCATCCATCCCGCCTTTCCTGAGCTCGCCGTTTTTACGGTCCAGCATTTTATCGAGGTATTGGGTGAGGGCGGAGTGCGCCTCCGCCTGATCCTTGATGATATCCACGAACTCCAGGCCACACTGGCGGTACATCTGGAGGTTTTCGTAATTTTGAGGAAAGAAACCCAGACCTTCTCGAAACAGTGAAAACGTGATCAGGCCCAGGACGAGGATGGCGATCCATGCGTTGCCAAAGAAAAAATAGTGGATGATCTGGTCCATCGACAGGCCCAGAATCCTGAATTTATTTTTCGACAGAACGGCCTCGTGCATGGGCCGTTGGTCGAGGCGCTTGATATCTGTTTTGGCGGACATAGGGGATCAAATTGAACCAGGTTCGCCGCAGAGAACACTGAGGAAAAGCAAATTTAAGTTTTAAGCTCCACGTCCTTTGCGATCTTCCTGTAATATCGTTTTACTTCATGCCTTAGTGTCTTCGTGTTTCCAGCTCAAGTTTCCACACAAAAAAGCCCGCCGAGTATCGAACTGCAGCGGGCTTCCTAATAATGGCCTTACCAATAGGGTTATTTCATGGGAACAAAACCAACCTGATCCACAATCTTGGAGCCGTCCGCTCCAAGAACAAAGTGGATGAAATCAGCCACGAGTCCGGTCGGAGCGCCTTTGGTGTAGAAGAAGGTCGGACGGGCCAGCGGATAGGAATGGCTCTGTACGCTGGCTTGGGTCGGAAGACCGCCATCGACAGAAACAGCCTTGATACCCGGGGCTTTCAGATAGGCCATCCCGACGTAGCCGATGCCACTCGGGTTTTTGCCCACTTCAGCCGCGATCTGTTCGTTGCCCGCCATTTTCTGGGCGCTGCCGGCATAATCATGCTTGCTCATCGCCAGTTCCTTGAAGTCAGCGTAGGTGCCGGAAGCGGTATTACGGGTGTAGATCGAAATCTTTCCCGCTTTGCCACCCACAGCGCTCCAGTCGGTGACCTCACCGGTGAATATCTGCTCAACCTGGCGTTTGCTCAGCGCGCTGATCGAATTGCTGGTGTTGACAATCACCCCAATGCCGTCCCACGCGACCACGGTGGGAAACATTTTGACGCCGTTTGCGCCGGCTGTCGCAACTTCAGTGGGCTTCGCGCGGCGGCTGGACATGCCGATATCAGCAGTGCCATCAATGATGGCGGCGATGCCGGTGGTGGAGCCTTCCGCTGCGATCTCAAACGTCACGCCGGGGTGCTGGGCTCTATAAGCTTCCGCCAACTGGGGAACCAGTTTGGCGCCGAGTGTATCCGAGCCTTTGAGCACCAGTTTTTCCGCTTTGACAGCGGGAAGCAGCGCCAGCGAGGCAAGGATCAGGGAGAGAATGGATTTTTTCATGGTTTTTGTAGGGTTATACTTTGGGGTTATCCCATCCCAGGAAGCCCCGCATAAACGGGGCTTCCATCGGATGAGAGATTAGAACTTAGAACTTCCATATCAAGTCAACTTGCACGAGATCGGTGTTGGAAAAGTCGCTTTTTGTGACACCAGCGGTCGGTAGAACCTGGGTAACATCGGTAACGTTGTTGTCAATCTGCCCACTGTGGCGCCAGTTCACGGAACCTGTGATGTTCTCAGTGAAGTTATAGCTGGCTTTCAAGCCGAAACCTGCGCCGTTGAGCGAGCCACCATTCCAGTCAGAGTCGATGAGAGCGCCGGTCCAGGAATAGGTTTCATAGTAGGCATATGTGCCGTCCAAAGCCCAGCCGCCTTTGCCTTTACCCTTGGTTCCACCGCCACTGATCTGGTAACCGAGCAGGAAGAACTGATTGCGCCCATCCTGGCCCACGCTGTTCGCGCCATCCGGGTTGCGGTAATGCGCCGCCATTTCCTGGCCCGTCAGATTGACGCCATATTCCCCGTAGAACCTGCCTTTGCTGTTATCGAGGAAGAAAGGCGTGTCCAGGCTCGCGTCCACCATAAACACATTCAGGTAGTTGATGTCAAACGCAGCCGGATCGCTCCAACCTGGGTTGACGTTGTTATTGGTTCTTACTGAGCTGTCGCCCGCTCCGTTTACGAAGGCGGGAGATACGCGCAGGTTCCAGCTCGGGCTGAACTTGTAAGCCATGTCCAACTGGTTGACAAACAAGAAAGGGTCGCTGGATGTGTTGAGGGCGTTACCGGAGATACTTGTAGAGGTATATGAGTTATCGGCCGTAGATTGATCACCCCAGACATAAATGCCATGTGTGGAACCAATGGTGAAATCCTTGCAGAAGGGATGGAAGTCGCCGATCTTGATCGAGCCGCCGTCCGGATTGATGTCGCTGTCCCAAGTCCAGCCGTTGACAATGTTGTGGGGCTGCAACTGGCGTCCTGCAGTCATGCTCAGCCAGTCCTGATCGAAGGCCTTTGTCCATGTCAGGTAAGCCAGATCCACAAACACGGTATTGTTGGCCGGCCAGGATTTTGCTCCCGTTCCAAAGTCGGCATTGGTACTGTTGTGATCGCCGCCGCCGCCGTTGGTGGCCAGACGGACTCCCGCCTTGAAGTTGTCGCTGAACAGATACTCGGCGCCCAAGCGGACCCGGAAACGATTGCGATTGCGCTCCTGAATGTCATTGACCACGCCGCCCGCACTAGAACCCGTCATGCCGGTATTGATGGCGCGTTTGTCCCATTCATAACGCAGACGCACATCTCCGTAGAGTTTGAGACCTTTGACCGCGCTCGAACCGACGCTTAGAAAACCGCCAGGCGTTGCCGTGTAATCAGACAACATTTCAGCGCGAATTTCTTCGCCTTCCTGAGCATTCAAGAGACCCTTTTTGACCAGTGCGTCCACCAAGGGACCACCGTCGCCACCATCAGCCCGAACCAGAGAAGCCGCGCCCATCAGCGCAACACCCATCGCGAGACTCCATTTCATGAGATGAAGTTTCATTTTTTGTATTCCTCCTTATTAAGAATAATCGTTTTTATTTTAGAATTTTCCTTTGCCGGAAACCTGTAAACCCGAGCCACAGCCCTTCCAGACCGCAAAAAGGTGAGCGTCAATTGTTACAAATAGGTGACGATAGGGTTACTTTTTGTATTTTTTAAAAACCGGTCAAGGGGGTCTATTTTACTGAAAATCGCGTAAGATGTGGCGAGTGCAGAAGCAATCTGGGCATGCCTTCTGCTCGTTCGCGCGACGAACAAGGGATCTGCAATAATATTAAAGGCGAAGCTTCCCCAACTTTACGGATGGGGTCTCTTCACATTCTTCGGCGCGAAACCACGCCGAAGCGTATCCGCCGCTGTCCGACGGCTTGCCGGACTATGGCGGGATAACCCAGTGATCTGTACGCCGTGAGATGATGGGTTGGCCGTGCTGGGATTTGCGCCGTTGGCAAGGCGCGAACGCAGTCCTCTTCTATGCAAAAAAAAACGGCCCCGTTCAACGGGGCCGTTTCGCAAGGCAATACTCGTTACGCTTGAGTCGATTAGGAGCCGCCGTTGGCGCCGAGCGTATTGGTAATCGTGTTGAAGATGTTCTTCAACTGATTGCCCAAGAGACCCAGGACAACGATGACAACGATGGAAACCAGCGCGAGAATCAGGCCGTATTCCACGAGGGTCTGGCCTTTTTTGCTCTTCAGGTATACCATGCGACTGGCAAGTTTGGTGTAGAGTTTAGTTAGCATTTTGTTTTCCTTTTTTTTGTTGGGGTTAAGAAGCAACTGGCCGAAGGGTATTTGTCACCGCATTGAAAAAGTTAGTGATATTGTTTCCCAAAACACTCAGCAGCACCAATACGACGATTACGACCCAAAACACGATAAGGGCATATTCCACCAAGGTTTGTCCCTTCTTCGAGCTCGCAATTGCGTTTATGTTGGCACATATGAGTCTGCTTTTGATCCAATTCGAGAGCCTCCCAATTCGAAACCTATACCCTTCGGCTCTCATCATGTAGTAAGAGTAGCCTAGACTGTGCCAAACTTGAAATCAGGCGAATCCAAGTGGTTCTTCAGAGTAAAGCCAAGAGAACAGGAGATATTAAAAATTTACGATAAGGCAAATTATGCCTAGTTGGGCAAAATTTACCTATGGCAAGGCAATGTTTTCAAGCGCGAAAGGAATCGTGACCTCCTGCGGATCGATCGCGATGAAAATCTTTGCAACCGTGTCGGGCGGCAATGGCGTGTCCGACTGCTTTGTAAAGTTTGCTGTCCTGCCCGCGCTAAACGAACTGGCGCGTGTGGGAATTGGCTTGTCGTCCGGAGTCTGAAGTTCAACGCCGCTGACTTTGTCCTTTTCGCCACTAATCTCGATGCAAACGGCCCTTTGGCGGAGAGATTCCGCTTCGTCATCGCTGGCTCCCGGCAAGGCTTGGCGCGGATCCACCACCCGAACGGCAAACTCATGCGCCTTGAAAAGCGGGTTATCGATGTTTTGGTTGATTTTTTTCAGGACATTATCAATCAAAACCACCTGGTGCCGGTAGGTGCGGATTTTAAGGGTCCCCGCCAGTTTTTTGATGGATTCCGCATTTCGTCCGGGAGCTCCCAGATCCAAATTCAAGGTGCCGCTGTCATCGCCAGTAAGCCGTTTCCCCAAGGGTGCAAATTGCTCATTGCTGGTCTTGACCGGCAGCTTGTTGCCGAGATTATCCACGGCCTCGGCAACTTCGATATCCCCCGCCTCCAGGGCAGTTTTAAGGGCTTCGCCCTTGAGACTCAACGTGACCGTAAGCGTGGAATCCCCCTTGCTGGCACCGTTGTCCCGCACCCGGTATTCAATCACACGGGCCACATCAACCGATGGGGAATCCCCGGCGAGTAAAATTCCCGTCCAACTCCACAACAGAAAAAAAGTAACGCAAGCGCGCTGGATCATGAAACAGCGTTAGCGTGAACTACCGCACTTTCCCATGATATTTTTTGGGAATTGGCGTCGATTGTCATAATACTGTAACAATTGCCATCCAACGTGCGCGGATTGCATGAAATTCCGCACTTGGACCCTCATCGCAGCGTTAGCCGGCCTGTCTGCTGCGGCTTATGCCGGCGACATGGTGCGGTTGTATGAGTTTGGGGCGGATGACGTGGCCTACCTGGCGTTGCCGAAGCAGGCACCGAAGGCTGCAATCCTGCTGGTTCCCGACTCCCTGGGCTCCCTTGAGATCGTCAGCAAACGCTGTGATCTGCTTGCCAAATTAGGTTACACGGCCATGGCCCTGGATCTTTACGGCGGCACGGAGGCCGCGAGTCCGACAGATGCGAAACAGATACAATCCAAAATTTCAAAGCAACTGGCCAAACAAACCGTGGCTGCGGGCTTGAAATTGTTGTGCGAAAGCCCCCGATACCGCGCTGAAAAGCTCATTCTGGCGGTCTGGGGCGATAATATGCCCGTTGTGCTGGAGGCCCTGAAGGACGCAGGCCCAGGAGTCCATTTGACGGCCGTCAGTTGGCTGGAAGCCGCTGGAGGCGGGCAACCCCGTGAGTTGGCTTCACTGCCGTGCGCCTTCCAGGTGATCTACGCCCCGGAACAAGCCCAGTCGGAGCTTGGGAAATATCTTCAGGCCCTGGGCGAACTCAGAGGAGGGAAAGATGATATTGAAAAAGTGGAATATGATGCCGGCTTTTTATTGAAGCCCGAGATCTCCGGCGCCTGTGCGGATGTCTGGTCCAATATCATCCGGTTCTGGGGAGTCCAGGCCCAGGGTTTGGCCCCGGGGCTGACTGACAAATCAGAATCGTTAACATCCGAGATGGCGGACGCCCGTCCCGTAAAAAATTCCTCTTACTCCGACAGGTTCGGGCGTTAGGAAAGTGATTTTTTCACGCGTTCGCGCAGATCGGCGGTGAGGCGGTTGACTTCATCAAAAGCCGCCAAATCAAATTTGGCCGGGGCCGACAGCAATTTGCCTTTTAATCGTTTGATTGCGTCCAGGGCCGGTTGGAGGCGGTCGGGCTCCATTTCGCAGAGCGTGTCCCAGGCGATCTCAACGCAAGCCGGATTATGGCAATAAAGCATCAGGTGTTCGCCGGCATCAATGGCCATTTTCGTGGCCTGCTTGCTGCCGTAGCGGTTGGCAATGGCCCCCATCTCAAGGTCGTCCGTCATGATGGCGCCTTTGTAACCCAGTTCCCTGACCAACAGACCGCTGACGATTTCGCGCGACATGGAGGCCGGGAACGGCTCCGGATGCCAGGCCGGGAAATGGCCATGCCCGATCATATAGCAATCCGCTAACGATAGAAAGGCGCGGAACGAACGCAGTTCGTCCTTTTCGATCTGCGCCCGGGTGCGGTCGATCCGCGGTAGTTCGCCGTGGGGATCGAGCCCGCAATGTGTGTAACCCGGAAAATGCTTGGCGGTGCCGAGTACGCCGCGGGATTTCATCCCTTCCAGAAACGCGCCGGCCTTGAGAATGACTTCCTCGGGCGTGGAACCGTAGCAGCGTCCGCGGAGGGAATTGTCGGCGTTTTCATCCAGGGAATAATCGACAACCGGGGCCAGGTTGAGATTGAAACCGAAGAGGGCCAGCAGCCGTCCGGTGAGTTCGCCGTGTTCGCGGCACCAATCCACGCGATTGGCCTGGCGCAGCATGAGGCCGCTCGGCGGTTCCTCCCCGACCATCTTCAGGCGGGAGACGCGCCCGCCTTCCTGGTCGATGGTGACGATCGGCGGCGACTGGCAAAGCTCGTTAAATTCATGGATCAGGTCGAAGACCTGCCGGGGGGATTCGAGGTTCCGCGCAAAAAGAATAAAGCCGCCCGGCTGTACCTTGCGAATAAGGCTGCGAAGCCCGTCGGTAAGCTGCGGGCCGGGTACGCCCATGATGATCGGCTGGCCGGAAGAGGAAGACGAATTTGCCATGCAGATAATCAACAGATTTTTTTGGGCAAAACAATCACAACATCGGGATAAAAATCAGGCTTCCATGGAATGGCTTGACTTCTGCGGTGACATTTCCACCATTGGACTGTCATTCACCCCGATGATTGCCGATCAAACCCGCCCGTTATTACCGTCAGCGTTTTATAACCCGCTGAATCTACTGTGGATATCGGTATTTCCCCTGCTGCTTCTGCTGCTGATCGATTTGCAATCAATCTGGCTGGCCTATGGGGAAATGCATCCAGAACAGCAAAGTTTCGCGAAATACGCCCTGTCGGCCAATGCCGGACTGCTCGCCTTTGTGGCGGCGCTGGCACTGGTACTGGGGTGGCGCAAAAAAAATCTGAACGGCGGATGGAGCCTGCTTATTTTTGTTTTGCATGCCGGGTTTATCTGGCTGCAGTTGTGTCTGTTGGCGAAGGCATTGCCTTTTTCCGTGCCAAACTGGATTTTGGACCGTGACACGCTGATTCTGGCGCAACTGGCCTGTGTGATGGGCGGCTGCTTTTATTCACTGCTGGGCATTGCCTGTTGTCCTTTGCGCATATCCCGAATGCGCGACTTTTTGTACAGCGGAGGCATGCTGCTGGGAGTGCCGTTGCTTTGGTATCTGATGATCCAGGTCATGTTCCATATTCATGGCTTTGATCCCAATGTTTATTTGATGGTGACTTTTCTCATCCTCAGCACCGCGGTCATGTGCATCGGGTTGCTGCGCCTGCTGGTTTATCTTCATGCCTGGCTGAGGCAATATGAGGCGGTGTTGGTGTTGTTGAGCGCCTTGATCATGCCTCTGGGCGGACTGTGCCTCAATCGCGCCATGCCGTTCCCGGTGAGTTTTCAGGTCACGGGCGTTTACGTATTGACGGTTGTGAATGCGGGCGTTCTATTGTTAGGTTGCCTGCCCCGCCTGCGCTCCAATCCCTGGCTCTGGCTGCTCCAGGCGGTGACATTTCCGTTTACGGTGTATTTTTTTGTGGTCTTTCTGCCTTTCCTGCCGCTGTTTCTCCCGGCCATGCTTGCTTGTGGCGCGGGATTTTTGATTCTGACACCAACGGTTTTGTTCATGGTTCACGGCCAGCGGTTGATTGGGGGGTTCCACGGCGCCCGCAAACAATGGGGACCGGTCGCTGCAGCCTGCGGACTATTGGCGGCCCTGTTCCTGATGCCCGGTTGGTTTGTGACACAGGCCATGCTGGACAGGGCATCGCTCCGCCAGGGGCTGGATTATGTGTACAGCCCGCAACTCCAGCCGCGTCAGGCCTTTTCAGGCAATCCCAAGCGCGTTTGCCATACCTTGGAAAATTTGCAGACGTTCAAGCAAAGTTTTTATCTGCCGATATTATCCAACCTCTACAATTGGGCCGTATTCGACAACCTGAGCCTGCCTGATGCCAGGATCGACGAGGTTTATGAAACCTTTTCCGGAACCAAAGCGCCACCCCCGGCCGTGGATCGGGCCAATGGCCTCGCAACAGGCTTTTTCGAAACCAACCGCCAGGCAAACCGCGGCATGGGACGCCGTCCCCTAAAACTTCCATGGGATCAGGTCTCGGTAACATCGCATGCCACCACCGAAACCGCTGACGGCGATTGCGTGCGCGCAGACGCGGTGATCTGCATGAAAAACAGCGCCACGGTTGCCAACGAATTTATCGGTACATTTGAAATTCCGGATGATGTGCTGGTTTCCGGGTATTGGCTCCACATCGGGAACGAACGGGCGCCGGGCAGGCTGTTTGAAAAAAAGACCGCCCTCTGGGTTTACGAACAAATCCGGGAGACGAGGCGCGACCCGGGAATATTGCGCTATATCGGTCCGAACACGGTGGAGATGCGCGTGTATCCGATTGCGCAAAACGAAACCAGGACGGCGGAAATCCAATTCCTATATCCCCGGACATCGCATCCGCAAATCCTGCTAAACAAGGAACCCCTGTTGCAGGCGGCGCAGGAAAAACCCGCCGCAGTGTCCGAGGCGGTTTTGCCGCCCGGGAAAAGTGTATTGCTGGTGAACGGCGCTGCGGAGGGGCTTCCAAGAACAGGGCAAAAAGCGTATTTGCATTTTATCGTTGACCGGTCTGTCAGATCGAAAGAGCAAACCCCATCGGAACTGGTTGCGCGCTTGAAGAAGCTGGCGGCTTCGCCCGAATTCGCGGGCATTACGCAATACAAGGTGTCCGTGGCCAATTATGAGTGCCTGCTTTTGACCCCAAAACCGGTTTCCTGGGCCGGCGTCGAGCAGGCAATTTCCGCGGGCGCTTTGTCAGCAGTGCCGGCACGGGGAGGCTTCGCCGCGGTAAAGTCATTGAAGGAGGAAATTCTGGAGTATGAGTCCGGCATGGATTGCGCGAAACCGGAAACATTTTCCAGCTATCCGGTCTTTGCAATGGTTGATGACGGCGTTGACATGCCGCATGCGGATGAAGCGCTGCCGTTTTTGTTGAGGGCGGGGACTTATCCTGTGTACCGCTCATCTCCGGACGGCAAGCTGCAGGCATTGTGGAGCGGCAACAACGAAAAACAATCCGCGCGCAAGGCAGTGGTATTGGCTGCGGGCAGGAATGTGCGCGTGTTCCCGGATATTTCCCCGGTCCATGTCTGGCTGGAGTTTGTGCCGGACACTTCTCCGATCCGGGTGTTTGATCCGGGTTCCGGGACGTTTCCCGTGGAAGTTCAAACAGCCCATGTGGGGAACCCGGCATACCAGGCGGGCTTGGAAGCCCTGGCGTTGCAGCGGGACATGGACCGCAATCCATCCAAGACTCCGAAGCTTCTGCCGCTGATCACGCGGCAAAGCAGGGATTCGGGCATTCTGGCGCCGTCAACCAGCTATATTGTGGTGGAAAACAGCGCCCAATGGAAAATCCTCCAATTGAAGGAACGCCAAAAGCTTGGGGCGCACGAGGCCTTGGAATTGGAAGACACGCCGGAACCTGCGACGTGGATGCTGTTGGCCGTATTTCTCCCATTCCTGTTCTTGTGGCGCCGGTGGCAGGCCAAAAGAATGGTGGCTTCTGAGCTGTGAGTGAAAAGTTTTAATGTTGCAAGAAGCGCACAAATATGTTCTTTTTGTGTCATGCCGCAAACAGCCATCCTTCGCACCCGGATTGACCCGCGCCGTAAGGCCCGTGTGGAAAAAATCCTCTGCCGCCTCGGCATGACACCCACCCAAGCTGTGAACATGCTTTTCGCGCAAATCGAAAACCACAAGCGCTTTCCCTTTTCCGTGAGCATTAAAGATAACAGCGACATCCTGCCGCCCATAGCGCAGATCGCAGCCACATGGGACAGTCTCGATCAGGAAAACTATTCCCACCTGGACAAACGGTGAATGCGAAGCCCGGCGAAATCCATCTGGTAGATCTCGGCATGATCGGCAAAGTACGGCCAGCCGTGGTGGTTTCGCGGTATGACGACAATGCCCCGCGAGCCATATCCATCTGTGTGCCGCTTACGTCCCAATATCGCGGATCGGCCTATGAAGTCATGCTGGGTAAATTGCGCTTTCTCGACAAGGAATCCTGGGCCAACGTTCAGGGCATTGCCGGCTTGGGAAATGACAAACTCCTGCGCCGGCTGGGCCAGGTGACACCGGAACAACTCAGCCGGATCAAGGTTGCCCTGCGTTACACGTTCGAACTGTAAAGCTTTGGATTCCTGGCGGGTTTTGAGCCCTTGTCGCGAAACGCGCTGAAAGCCAAACAACCCCTGATCCCATCGATTCGCGGCTTTACATCGAATCCCCGCTTCGGTTGTAATGAATGCAGCACTATGTTTCAGATTATTTTCACGCCGGTCAGTACGGCCGAGATGTCCGCGCTGCCCAAGCTCCTGCAACTGGAAATCCTGAGCGAGTTCCAGGTGTTGACGCCGGATTTTGTAAAAGAAAATCCCGAAAAATTCGGCGTCATCAAGCAGGAAGGCCGCGAGCTGTACCGCTATCGCACCCGCGAATACCGCCTCTATTTTGAGAAAAAAGACGAAGGCCTCCTGATTCACCGCGTCTTGAACAAAAATTCGTTGAAGGACTTTTTCTACCGCTCGCAATTGCCCGTGTCAGAGGACGAGGAACTGCAATCCAACCCGGCGTTTTGGGCCATGATCGATTCGCCGAATCAAAAGCCGCATTAGATGCCGGCCTGGATCGAATGGGCCAGGGGTGTTGCCGCTCACCCGTTTTTCAAGAAACATTCCACCGCCTTGATTTGGGCGGCATCGGTTGCCTTCCACTTGATTTTGTTGGCGATGCTCAGCAGGTTGGTGGTGCATTCCGGCGCGAGGCTCGGAGGCATCCAGGGCTTTCAATTGGCCAATGTGGATCCGAAATTTCTTGAGGGCCACTTCGCCAAAATCGAAAGCAAAGGCGAAAAACTTTACCTGGTGCCGACTGAAATTCTGGCCGCTGCACCTTCGGTACCGCCTGCTGCGCCCGACCCCCCGATCCCGGCATCCCAGCCTTTTGACGAAGAAAGCCCGGCCGCCATCGAGAAAATTTTGGCGCGGGGAGCCGGAAAAAAACTGAATTTTTTCGGCCTTCATCCCGCCGGACAGACGGTGATCTTTGTGATTGATGTCTCCGGCAGCATGTATGAAAAAACGGGGCCGGTGACGCGGTTGAAACGGACCTTTGACGAGATCAAGCAATCGGTGGCGACGCTCGCGCCGGAGCAGCGCTTTGACATTGTACTGTTCGCCAGCCGGGTTGCCTCTATGTCTGAAAAACCGCTGCCGGCCACGCAGGAAAACAAAATCCGGGCCATCCGATTTTTGAACAGCGACGTCGATGTGGGCGGGACGACGGACCTCGGGGCCGGGTTGTCAACCGCGCTTGGCATGTCGCCCGACATTGTTTTATTGCTGACCGACGGCGAGGCCAACACGGGCAGCACCACCATCCTGGCCGAGACACGGTATCTGCGCCGGAAATTTTGCCCCAATGTGGAGATAGATGCGGTGGGATTTTATCTCGAGACCGGCAGTGTGCCGGAAAAGCTTTTGCTATCCCTAACGAACGAGACGAAAGGGGCCTACACCAGGTATCTGCCTTGAAATGGCGACGACACGGCATTGCCCCAAATTCTGTGCATCCAGTTAAAAAATATTTTTCCCTTTCTCCCCGCTCTTCGCGATCTCTTTGTAAAGAATGCCTTTGTTTTATTTTTTGCGGACAACCTTCAATGTTTTTGTGGCGCCTTCGCGCGTTCGTGGTTACATAGCCCTATGTTGCCTGAGTTAATAACGGAAATACCCGGGCCGGAATCCCGGCGGCTGGCCGTCCGCCTCCGTGCGCACGAGTCGCGCAATGTGACGTACGTTTCCAAGGCATTCCCGATATTTTGGGAATCTGCCGAGGGCTCAAACGTCCGGGACGTGGACGGGAACCGCTACCTGGATTTTACAAGCGGGTTTGGCGTGGCGACCGCGGGTTTTGGCAACCCGAAGCTGAAAGAGGTTTTCCTGGATCAATCCAACCGGCTCTATCATGGAATGGGGGATGTGCATCCGACCGAATTAAAGGTACGGCTTTGCGAATTGCTGAGCTGGGCAACCTTTGAGCGCTGGGGCGCCGGCCCGGGCAAGGTTTTGTTAGGCAGCGCCGGGTTTGAAGCGGTGGAGGCGGCATTGAAGACCGCATTCCTCGCCACCCGGAAACGCGGCGTGATTTGTTTTGACGGGGCTTACCACGGTCTGGGTTATGGGGCCATGACCGTCACCGGCAGGGAGGAATTCCGTTCCCCGTTCCGTTCCCAGCTTTCGGACTTTGCTGTGCTTCTGCCGTATCCCGATTGCGCGCATTGCCCCTGGGACAAAGGCCCTGGAACCGCAACCCAGGCCGATGAGTCGTCACATTGCGACCCGGGTTGTTTGGTTCTTTTGGAAAAACAAATCCGGGAAGCGGTGTCGGCGCGGGAGATAGGAGCGATTCTCGTGGAACCGGCACAGGGACGGGGCGGGGAAATTTTTCCGCCGAAAACTTTTCTGCCGCTCTTGAGGCGCTTGGCGGATGAACTCGGTTTGGTTTTGATATTTGACGAAATCTATACGGGCTTTTACCGGACAGGCCCGCTTTTCGCCTGTGAATCCACCCGCACGGTCCCGGACCTGATTTGCCTGGGCAAGGCGCTGAGCGGCGCCTACCCGATATCCGCCTGTGTGGGGCGCGCGGATTTGATGGATGCCTGGCCGGAATCCCCTGGCGAGGCGTTGCATACGAGCACATTCCTAGGCAACCCCGTGGGCTGCGCCCTGGCTGTTGCGAGTGTGGAACGCTGGCTGGCAGAACCTCCGGATCTTCAAATTCAAGGCATCGCCGATTCCATGCGCCGGATGTTGGTGTCGTTGCAGGATGATTTTGAAATTTTCAAGCACGCGCGTGGATCGGGTTTGATGTGGGGCGTGGAACTGGTGGACAAAAAAGGAGTGCCGGACCCTGCCTTGACGGCGCGTTTGATTGAGCAAGGCCTGGCGCAGGGCGCAATCCTGTTGGGCGGAGGAAAACGGAACAATGTGTTGAGCCTTGCCCCAAACCTGGCGGTGCAGCCTGCTGAAATCGAGTGGCTGGGGAAGATGTTAAAGGCTATCTGCTCGGGTTTGTAAACAAGCTTACGAGTAGGTCACATCTTTGCCAGGTTCCATCTCGTAGTCGAGAACCGTGATGGCATCCACATGATGATCCAGAATCTTGTGCTTGAATTGAACGTAAATGGCGCTCTCTTGGACAATTTTCAGCTTGTTCAGGTTTTCGCAATCCATGGAAAAGAAAATGTCGTGCGGGTTGCCTTTGGTGTCGATTTTTTTTCCAACCCTCAAATTAATTACTTCAGGTATCTTAAGCAATCGAATCCGGGTCTCTACCATGAGGGTTTCGACCTGTTCCGCGCTGACCCCGTGCTTCAATTTTAAAAGGCAAATGTGATGGACCATATTTCCCTGTTCTTGGGTTCCAATAACAGAGATGCGCGGGCGCAGTGTCAAGCATGGGTTCGTTGCACACTTGCAAACATCGGTGTTCAAGAAAGCGGGTGGCTCGAAAAAAATGAATTTCGAGATCGAATGGTCTCGACATTATGCGCTGTTGGGTTTGAATCGGGGCATGTTATCGGACGTGTTCAAGCGGGTTGGTGAAGCAACCGGCACTGAAGAAAGAGTGACTCAACTCAAACCTTTGGAATATATGGAGCAGAATCGCAGTACAAAATCTTCCGGCAATGCCATCATATCCGAGGACGTGGAATTCAAGGGCACATTGTGTTCCTCCAGCCGCCTCGAAATTCACGGACGTTTCGAAGGTGAAATTTTCGCCGACGGCCCGTTGGTGATCGGGGAAAGCGCCGTTGTCAAAGCCGATATTGAATCCGAATCCAGCGTTACAGTGCGCGGCAAAGTCCAGGGCAACATCAATGCCAAGGAAAAAGTCGAAGTGTCCGGCAATGCGCAGCTCTACGGGGATGTCAGTGCGCCGCGCTTTGGCCTGGCTGAAACCGCCACGTTCGTCGGCAAGACCGATACCTTGGGTGGCAAACCTCCGGCAAACGATTTTTCCAATATTTTCACACGCCTGGACAAAAGCAAGTCGGCCAAATAACCCGTCAGATTTCGGGCTCGTCGGCAGCCGGCCCGGCCAGCGGATCTGTAATTGCCGTCTCCGATTGAAGCGTCAGGCAACGCGTGAGCAGTTTTCCGCCCGGCTCCACCACCAATCCGTTGACTTCCAGCAAATTCGCCGTCAGATGGCCGCCCGGATAAATGGCCAGTTGTTCGGTCACCCGGACTTGCCAGGCTTGCACATGCCCGCGAATTTCAGCGCTGCGAAACGCCAAAAGGCCTTCCGAGTAAAGTGATGCGGAGGCGGGAACCAATAAATGCCCGCCCGCGGCGCCTGCTCCAAGTTTGGCATGGCCCTGCACTACGAGGATGTTCCGCGAAACCAGCCTGCTGGTGGATCTCCCGGCGATCCGGATGTTCTCGGCCTCGGCTTTGCCCCCCGCAAAAACGCCCTTCGGGCCAATCGCGATGTCGCCATAAGTCAAAATCGCCGTGTTGAATTCCCGGTCGATTTCATGGTTCCGCAAATCGATAAAGGCGGAACAGGCATTGCATTGCCAGGTCATCGCCTCGGCATGGATCAACAGCTCATGGTGGCATTGCAAACAGCGGACCTGGCGTTGTTCAACCGGCGCCTTTTTCTTTGTGCGCGTTTTGGTTTTGGTTTGCAGCACAATGCGATGGCCGCATTTCTGGCAATAGGTGACGTTCGCGTTCGGGTAATCCCTCTGCTCATGGCCACAGGCCGTGCAGGTCACCAATTCTTTTGCGGGGCTTTTACGGGAAAATCGCATGGCATTCCTTAGCGTTTGCTTTTCAGGTTCAAGGCCAGTTCTTTTTCAGTGCCGCCGATGACAAGCTTGCCGCTGTATTCCACCCCGGATTCGGTCTCAAAGGAATGTGCCGTGATGTTGCCCTTGACCCGGGCCGGTTGTTTCAGGCGGACGCCGAGACTGGCTGCAATATTGCCCTGGACCATTCCCGCCACTGAAAAATCGAGCCCGTGCAGATTTCCTTCGATTTTGGCCGGAGCAAAAATGACAAGCTCCTGTTCGGCAAAAATGTCGCCGATCAATTCACCGGCAAAATTGCCGGCCCCTTTTGTGTGTAGGTTGCCTTTGAGCGTGGGACCGTGCGACACGAGATCGTGCAGCTTCTTTTTCGGAGCATGCGACTTGAGAAACGCAAAAAATTTGGCGGGCGACAGCATAGGGCTGGCTCAAAACATAACTGTTTCTCTGGCGAGCGAAATGCTAATTTGCGGTGTGTTTGAGAATTTCTTGAGTGCCATCCGGAGCGATTTGACGGATGCGGAATTTGACCGCACTGCCCTGTCGTTACTTCGTTTCCAATCGGAAGCCAACCCGGTTTACCGGCGTTTTGTGCTGGGACTGGGCCTTGACCCGGACCGGCTGGGCCAATGGCGGGAATTCCCCGCCCTGCCGGCTGCGGCCTTCCGTGACCAGGCCGTGGTCACGTTCCCCTCCGACCAAGCCACGCTGGTATTCGAGACCAGCGGGACCACCGCCGCTCAAACCGGGAAGCATTATGTAGCCGACCCCCGCTATTATGAGAAGGCCTTGCTGGAAGGGTTTCGTTTGTTCCTGCCCGACTTATGCGGTCATCGCTGGGTTTCCCTTATTCCGCGCTTTGAGGAACTGCCGCATTCGTCCCTGGCCTATATGATCCGGCATTTGGGCCGGAACATTCCCCAAACGGAACCGGAATATTTTTGTGATGGAAAATATCGGATGGATTGGGATGGACTGCGGCAGAGCCTGTCGTGCGACATGGACCGGCCGGTCGCATTGTTCGGGACTTCGTTTGCCCTGGCATCGGCTGCAGAGCATTTTTTGGAACAAACAATGCAATGGCAATTGCCGGAGGAAAGCGTGGTGTTTGACACGGGCGGTTACAAAGGGCGCCGCAAGGAGCTGGCTTGTGAAGATTTAGCCGATCTTATCGGGCGTGCCTTTGGCATACACCCACAAAGGATTTACAATGAGTATGGCATGACGGAGCTTTCGTCGCAGGGCTATGCCTGTTTGGATGAAGGAATCCATCGCTTCCCGCCGTGGCTGAAAGCGGTGATCCGGGATCCGCGAACCGGAAAGGCCTGCGAGCCCGGTGAAATGGGATTGGTACAATTCTATGACCTCGCCAATGTGGGAAGCGTAATGGCGCTCGGAACACTCGATCTGGCGGTTGAAAAAGGCAACGGCATTCGTCTCATGGGCCGGATGCCGGCTTCCGAATTGCGCGGGTGTTCGCTCCCGTACGAGGCATGAACACGGCTGAACGCATTCAAATGATCGGCCAGGCCTTTACAGGCCGGGCAGACCTTGGCTTCAAATCGGAACAGGATTTGTGGGCATTGGTGGAAGGCGAACTGGGAAGCCGCTACATTCTGGATTGCCCCGTCCGCTTGGGCGGGGCTGTTTTTCACGCGCGTGCGCCGGAGCGGATTTATCATGTCTGCGCTTCAAATCTCGCCGTCTCAGCCGAGACCAGTCTGATGTTAGGATTGTTGCTCGGAAGCAAATTGGATTTTAAATTGCCGTCGTCCGGGTTGCCTGCCTTTGAAAAAAGTTTCAGCCTGCTGCCGCAACCCTTGCGCGAAACGGTTTCCATTTTTCATGAGCATGACATCCAGCGGATGGCCGGAGCGGATGCGGTGGTGGTTTACGGCAGTGATGAAACCATTTCGGAAATCCGAAAACAAACCGGTGCGCGCCAGCGTTTTCTGGGCTACGGACATAAAATCAGCCTGGGCGTGGTTTTGGACCGTGATCTTTCACAGTCCCTGGCCTCGAAGGCCGCGCATGAAATTCTGGCCTACGAACAATTGGGCTGCCTTTCTCCGCAGGCTTATTTCTGTGAAACCCCGGAAAGCGCTGCGCAATTCGCCAGGCTGTTGTCTGATGAACTCGGCTTGCTTCGCAATCACGATAGGCAGCCGCTTCCAGAGCAAAGCCTGGAGCAGGCGGCGTTGCGGCGGAATTATTTGGAACGCACTCTCGCACGGGGCGAACAGGTTTTACAGCGCAGCCAGGAGGATTACATGGTGGTTTCAGGTGCCAATGTGCTGGAGACAGGGCCCGGTCACGGTTGCGTGCAGGTTCTAAGCGGTTTCAATTTGATCGACCCCGCGCGGTGGAAAGGCAGGATTTCATCCGTCTCGTTCAGTTCCGAACCTGACAGGTCCTTGATCGAACAATTCTGCTCACTGGGCGCCAGCCGCTTTTGCAAAATCGGCGAGCTTCAAAATCCGCCCCTGCTCTGGCGCCATGACGGAAGGCCACGGCTCGGCGACCTCGTGACCTGGGTCACGTTTGAGTTTTAAAACCAAAACAAAATTTGCTGAAGTGTCCCCTGCCCTTGTGTAATCTGCGGTTAAGCCTTACCGTTCTTTGCGAACTTCCTGTAATAATGTTCTGGTTTTACACCGTTATTCTCTGTGCCCTTGTTTTTTATCATCATCCGATGCACACTACCGGGCATGAAAGTTTCTCCAGAGCCCGGAAGGATTTCAGACCTGCGCCGTGAATACACGGATCGCGGGCTTCACCGCGCGGACCTGGACCCCGACCCCGTTGCCCAGTTCCGTAAGTGGTTCCAGGAGGCCCGGGCTGCCGATTTGCTGGAGCCAAATGCCATGGCGCTGGCCACGGCGGACGCCAAGGGCCGCGTCACGGCACGCACGGTTCTGCTGAAGGCTTTCGACCAAAAGGGGTTCGTGTTCTTCACCAACTACAACAGCTTGAAAGCGGCTCAAATCGCGGAAAACCCACAGTCGGCACTTTTGTTCAACTGGTTGCCCCTCGAACGCCAGGTGTCGATTAGCGGACCGGTGGAAAAAATCTCAGCCGCCGAATCTCTTGCCTACTTTGCGAGCCGCCCGTTCGGCAGCCGCTTGGGCGCCTGGGTCTCACAGCAGAGCCGCGTCATTCCGACCCGGAAATGGCTGGAGATCAAGTTCGAGGAAATGCGGAAAAAATTTGCGAGTGGCGAAGTACCGTTGCCGGATTTTTGGGGCGGCTACCGCGTCGCGCCGGAAACCCTCGAATTCTGGCAGGGTGCCGCCAGCCGCCTGCATGACCGCTTTCTATACAGCCGCGCGGGCGCGGAATGGAAGATCGAGCGACTGTCGCCTTAATCTTCACGGAGTCTCGTGAAGGCCAAAAGGGTTGAGAAACCTTTGGCCCAAAACCCGTTTCGCGCTAAGAACGCCACGGACGCAAAGGAAAACCAAAACACACTTTTTGTGTTCTTCGCGCTCTTCCTGTAAAACTGCATTTCCTTTTGTGCTTCCTAACCCGGATGTTTCACACGCTTCAGAAAACCGCTTCAAAGTGTCCTGCTCCAAAGTATGGCGGGAACAGGGGTGCTGGAACATCCGGGTTACATAGCCTGCATATGCCCAGCTCGTGTCTTTCCGCTGTTACGTCCCGGCGCTAACAGGTTGACCATTGAAATGAGTATGAAATATGCAGGCTAAACCCAGTGCTTGTTTCTATGCGCTTCGTGTCTTGGCACCTTCGTGGTTAAAAACTCTTTGTCTTCCCCGCCATGTGGGCTTCCATGGCTTCGCGGGTGACCTTGTAGCGCGCGCCGCAGCGCGGGCAACTGATGCGCAACAGTTCCTCCCCGCCGAAAAGCCCCTGTTCCCCGTCCTTCATCACCGGCGCGAGCAGTTCCATGATGCGCCCCTGGTTGCAGCCGCAGTGCCAGCGATATCTTCGCGTTTCGAGCAGGCTCAGCTCTTCCTTGCGATCGAGGACCCGGATGTCGGCATCGGTCAGCGACTCCAGCCATTTCGAATCGCAATCGGGCTGGGAGCTGATCAGCACAAAGTCTTCCTCGCTGAATTCGAAATAGCGCCCGGCGCGCTGCTCGCTCTGCAGGTAATATTTTTCCACCGCGCGGAACACGCTGCGGCCCTCAAACTCGACGACGCTGCGGCGCAGGGGCTCCTGCCCGCGGATCACATCCGCAAAAAGCAGGTTGGAGCGGTTTTCCTTCACATGCTGCGTGAACAATTGTCCCGCCACGCCGCCGCTGCTGTTGTCGCCGCCTACGAAGAGATTGACCAGCGGTTCCTGGAAATTCAGGGTCCAGGCGACGGTCTCGTTGCGGGGCCTTGAAGCGCAATGAAGTGTGAGAGCGGCAAGCGCTTCCTTGAACAGGCGGTCATGCGAACCGGCGTATTGCATGCCGTTTTCCGCGAGGTGCAGATAGTAATCGACGTAGAGTTCGTCAAAAGCCGCGCGCGCCAGCAGGGCATTGCGTTTGCGCACAAAATAGGTGCGCAGCTCCAGGCCCGTTGTGTCCGATTGGGGCGCCGCTTCGTCTTCCATCTGAAAAAGCTAGAATCTCCCCGTGTCCGGTGCAAGACCTGCGGAAGTATTCTTCACATACGGCATCACATTCTAGGAATTCATATAACGACGTTCTGCTTTTCTGGAGCGCAGGGCATAGATGTAAAATATTTGAATTTTATTCGGGCTGCCGGGATTTGAACCCGGGGCCTCTTGAACCCCATTCAAGCGCACTACCAAGCTGTGCTACAGCCCGAGAAAGAGGAGATGATGCCTTTGCGGCACAGATTGGACAACTAAAAAACGGGGTCTGTTACTGCAAGCTACGTCAGCGGCTTTTTTCACCTGTAAAAAAACCCGGGTTGGGAACTTTCACTCAAAAGTCCCAACCCGGGCCGCACTACTCGGGAACGTGGCTATCGGGAAGCCACGAAAGTGTTTTCATCAAGATTTTGCGCCGCACGGCTGGCCACGGAGTCGGCAACGTTCGTGCCCATGTCCATACCGGCGAAAAACTGGCTCCATTCACTCGGAGAATCGCCCTGCAGCCAGACCGGCCTGAGCGCCAAGTTGTCCATGCCGTAATAGCGGCCATGGGAATCCTTGAAGACCACAAACATGTGGGCCCCACTGCGGGTGCGGGCACCGACATTGTAGCTCTCCCAGTCGAAGGTCACCTTGTAGGCCTCGATGCCTGCAGCATCCAGGCGATTGAAAAGTTCATCGGCAAAGCGCTGGCATTGGTCGGTGTGATGTTTGCCGGGAATATCCAAAGCTTTTGCGATTTTGATGGGATCGGCGTTAGTGGCGGCTTGAGCCATGGGTGCCAGAGAAAGGAAAGCAAGCAAGCCCAATGCCCCTGTTGCCAGAAGGGCGCCCCGATATTTGAATGTGCGGTTCAGAGTTTTCATAGTGATTTAGTACATTGCAGGGGCCGTGCCAGGTCTTGGCCGATCCTGTAACCCATTGATGCAAAGTGGCTTGTATATTTCAGGCTCGGAAAATCGGCAGAAAACGGGCCGAATTTCGGAAAGAGATTTTCAAAATAGAAAAAAGTTTTTCAACTTGTACCCGGTTTAACCCGCGCGAAGGTCGAAACCAGGGATTTTGGATGCCAGGAGCGGCAATTTTTCTCGCTGGACTCCCCGTAAGATTCCTATTTACTTTTGGGTTCTGGCGGCGGAATATTCGCCCAGCCCAAATGGCTTAAATGAAGATCGAGAAATAACGATTCAACATTCACTCCCGGTTGGTTTTTTTGCCGGTATCAAACACCACTTTCCCCCTTAATTTTTTGTAAAGTCAGAAGGACAGTTGTATCCCTGTGTCCCCATTCAGACCCAACCCCTTTCAAGTAATTTCGGCCACCCGGTGTGGCCGGAAGCTTGATGTGTTAACCTCAACAAAGTTGAAGAAATGAAGAGTATATTCGTCGGCAACCTGCCGTTTAAAGCAACTGAAGATGAAATTGAGCAACTGTTTGCCGCCCATGGCAAGGTTCTCTCCGTCAAACTTCTGACAGACCGTGAAACCGGGAAACCCCGCGGTTTTGGTTTTGTCGAGATGGAAGATGGGGAAGCCGCAACCGCGATTGCTGCCCTGGACGGCCAGGATTTTCAGGGACGCCCCCTGCGAATCAATGAAGCCCGCCCCCGGGAAGAAAATGCCCGCCCGCCCCGCAAGTTCTAATCCGCGCAGCTTGGCTGTGTGGGATAGTCTTTGCATCCGGGCGATTTGAGGACAAGGGAAACCTGCTTGAAATTTCCCCTCCTAGGATGGGAGGGCAGGCAGCATCGTGTGCAAAACCGCTTTAAAAACATCCGGGTTAGCCCGGATGTTTCACACGCTTCTGAAATCCCGGGCAAAGTGTCCTGCTCCAAAGTGTGGCAATAACCTGCATATGCCCAGCACATGTCCTTCCGCTGTTGGGTCCCGGTGCCAACAGGTTGACCATTGAAATGAGTATAAAATATGCAGGTTAGCGGAACACGATTTTCTGGATATTCAGGTTCAGTAATTTTCCCAGCCGGACAGCCAGGTCGCTCTTGCGCTGCAGGGAATAGCGTCTGGCGGAACTGAGTGTTTTGCAATAAGCGAGGCCTCTGGAGGCATCCACTTTCTCCAGAACGGTTTCCATGGCGGCTTCAGTGCCAACCAGCGAAGCCCAGGCCTGCTGTAAATGGTTGGGGCTTTGGCCCTGCGCTCTCCGGATCTTGTCCAATACCGAATTCAGCCAAAGGCTGCGGGTGGCATTGGCTGCAACCCGCACCGGGGGCGCTCCCAATTTCATGGCTCCCGCATAGAGTTCCTGTTCCCGGGCGGTCATGGCCCGGCCATGACCCTTTTCAAACTGGCGGTTGAGCCGCGCCAATTCCTCCGATTTGGCGGAAAGCCGACAATAAACCTCCCGTTCAATTTGAACCCGCAACAGATTGAAGCAATCCGCTGGGTCCAGCCTGGACTTTTCAAGCTTTTCAACCATCTCGAAGGCTATTTGCTGCCAGGTGAGAACATAGTCGGTCTTGAGCACTTTCAAGTAAGGCCGGTCCGGAGTGTCGCCCCCGATGGCAACGAAAAGCCCCTTCCCCGCCAGGGCCTCGCGCTTGGCTCGGCTTTTGAACTGGCGATGGAGATGGAGTTTGAAATAGGTCGCCCACTCGCGTTTCTTTTCGTTGTTCATGCGATCCCCGCCTGTTCCAACAAATCCTGGCAAACAACGCGCGCGTCGAGAAATTTTTCCGCAAAGGCGCGGGCTGCGCGGCGGTGCCCGGTGTAGTCCCGGTTGATCCGGGCCAGACCCTCAACGCAGTCTTCCATTGTCGTGAACGGCAGCAAGCCCATGCCGTGTGGCAGGTGATTGCCCCAGCCGGTGTCCTGCACTACGGCAGGGCGTCCAAGCGCGAGGTAGCAGGCCGTCCGGCAACTGAACCAGCCGGTGTGGCCCGCAACATAGCCGTGCTTGGCAATGCTCCATTCGCCGCGTGAATTTTTTAAAAAATCGCGGTAGGTGATATGGTCCGGAAGCGCCTGGTCGGGTTCGAGAATGGTCCAGCCGATGGATTCCAGTTCCGCGGTGGGCCGTTTCTTTCCGATTCCCTGACCCATTGCAATCACCAACTTCTGCGGGGTGCGGCGCGGCAACTCCCTGAAGCGGTTGAATTCCAAATCCTTCTGGCCGTATTCCTTCCCCTCCCAAAGCTTGGGTTTGTAACTGCACCAGTTCATGACGGTGGTGAAAGGTTCCACCGTGTCGTCCTCCGCATAGGGCCAGTATTCGAGCGCGACGGGCTGGAGCGTCTTTTTCCATTGAATTCCCGTTTCCGGCGCCAGACAGCCGGGGCCGTTCAGGTTGAGTC
The DNA here is from genome assembly GCA_028713655.1 of Candidatus Methylacidiphilales bacterium. Lineage (NCBI taxonomy): Bacteria > Pseudomonadati > Verrucomicrobiota > Methylacidiphilae > Methylacidiphilales > Methylacidiphilales bacterium. The sequence goes on from JAQTNW010000006.1 coordinate 83,237, forward strand.
CGAAACTGAAATGGCTGTCATGCGCCTTCAGCCGCGCGGTGTAACTCGTCTTCTCCGGGTCCAGCAGCCCGATCTGGGTGAACATGGGGTCGCCGTCGAGGAACATTTGATGTTTGATGCCAACCTCATAGTCCTCGAACCAACTGGCGGTGGAAACATTGACCAGCAGGTCTCCGTGCTTCAACAGGTCGCGCGCCGCAGTTTCGCCCGCGCCGTAAAATTTTCCATCAGCAGCATTTCGGTAGATCCAACGGTCGCCCAAATCAAACCAGGCCATGATGCGGGCCAGCGCCTCGACCTGGTAACTGCAATCGTCCGTGATGGTTTCCTTGATGGGGTCATACGGCCAGACTCCGGTGTCTTCCAGGTAATACACCTCATGCCCGAGCGCCTGGAAGCCGAGGATGTATTGGACATAATCCCAGATCACGCCGCCGAATGGATACTGGCCGACCAGCCCGGTGACAACAATGCGCATACCCCGTTATAGGTGGCCGTCCGCAGCCCGCGATGCCAAAATTATTTTGGGCGGCCTGCAGAATCGATGTCCAGGCGATAGCCGACCCCATGTACGGTTTTTAAATGCCTGGGGTTGGCGGGGTCTGACTCGATTTTTTGGCGGATTTTGACAATCACCTGATCCAGCGTCCGAGTGCTGCCGTAATATTCCAGCCCCCAGACCTTGTTGAGGATTTCGTCGCGCGACACGACTTCGCCCGCGCGGGAATAAAGCAGTGCCAAGACCTTCAGTTCGCGCGGGGAAATCTCAATTTTGGATTTTCCGCAGGTGCCGCGCAGGCTGGAGGTTTGAATGGAAACCTGGCCGAACCGGATTTCCTTTGGGACTTCAGGGCTGTTGTTGTCGGAGGGAGATTCGGAACGGCGGAGCAGCGCGTGGATGCGCGCCAGAAGTTCGCGAATGCCAAAGGGCTTGGTTACATAATCGTCGGCGCCCAGTTCCAGCCCGACCACCTTGTCCACTTCCTGTCCCTTGGCCGTCAGCATCAGGATGGGGAAGGCGTATTTGGAAGCGCGGATTTCCCTGCAAAGATCAAACCCGCTTTTTCCCGGCAGCATGATATCGAGGATGACCAGGCCGGGCTGCGTTTGCTTCAGAAACGGCATCACCTCTCCGCCGTGCGAAATTTCCGAGACCTTGTATCCCTCGCCCGTCAACGCATCCGCCAGTCCGAGACGGATGTGCGGGTCATCTTCAACAATTAAAATATGGTTTTTCATGGAAGTAACGAAACCCCCTTTTCTTCCCCCTTATCAGGGGGATGGTTATGGGGAGAGGCGCTCTTTTCGTCTCTCACTCGGAATGGGTGACCTAATGCCATCTTTCCAGCATCCCCCTGATAAGGGGGAAGAAAAGGAGGTTTGTGCTTTGCCAGCTTCATACTAACGGATGTTCCTGACTTTTTTCTAGAGGCAGGGCAAACGTGAAAATGCTCCCGCCCCCGTTTCTTGCTTGGTAGGTGATGGTCCCGCCGTGGTCTTCCGCGATGCGTTTTGCCAGGGTCAATCCCAGACCCGATCCCTGGATGCCGCTGGAAAGCGAATCGTGGGCGCGGTAAAAGTGCTCGAAAATTTTCTGTTCTTCACCCTTGGGCACTCCAAGCCCCCGGTCCAGCACCGAAGCCTCCAGCCGCTCGTTGCTGATGCTGGTGTGGAGTTCGATTTCCTTCCGTTCCGGGGAATATTTCTCGGCATTGGAAAGCAGATTGACCAGCACCTGCGCCAGCGCGTCTTCGTCGCCATAAACCGGATAGGGTGGAGGGGCGGCGTGCCAGACCGTGTTAAACCCCAGATTTTGCAAATGCAGCTCATGGCTTTCCCAGACGCGTTGAATCACGGGATACAGATCCAGCGATTTGCGGCTGTAACGCTTTTGGTTCCTGTCCATCCGCGCAAAATCCAGAACGTTGTTGATCAAGCGGCTGAGGCGTTCGGCCTCCAGCGTGATGATCTGGAGGTAATGCGCGGTTTTCTCGCTGTCGAGAACCCGCCCCTGCTGCAGCAATTCGGCGAACATGCGGATGGAAGTCAGCGGTGTTTTGAGTTCGTGTGAAACGTTGGAAACGAAATCAGTCTTCTTTTGCGCAAGCGCGAGTTGGCGCCGTGTGTCCGCCCAAATGAGATAAGCGCCAAAGGCAATCGCGCCGAGCGAGAAAGCGGAGAGGGCCATCAGGCTGCGGCTGACAAGGGTTGCCGAGCGCGACAGGCGTTGCGCATCCACCGGGTAAATGGCCGCCTCCCAGTGAGGCAGCACTTCGCCGACTTCGGCGGCAACAAAGGGGCTTTTCCAACGGGTTTTGAAGCCCGGCACAGACTGCAGGATCGGGCGCGCATGATCGTCGAGGATGGCCAGGCAAAAGGCGGGTTGTTTGGAAGATTCCGGTTCGCCCATGCCTGTGCGGATCAGGTCCTTGAGGTCTTCGGGTTTAAGACGCGCGGCGAAAACCAGATCGGGATGAGAAGCGGGGCGCATCCAGAAAAAGATTTCCAGTTCGTCCTGAACATAGCGCGCGAGGATGCCTTGATAATCCTGCCGCACAATCTGGGCAAAACGGCTGGTGGCGACATTAAGCTGCGAAACCGGATTGCTCATCGGTTCAGCAGCTTTGAGTTTCTGGGGCATGACACTTCTTAGTCTGGAGTTGAAAACTGCCGATTGGTCGGCCTGTTTTAACATGGCATCAGCACCGTTCTGATTTGCGGCTAGAGATTGGTTTTTGTCATTCACTTCCAGTTTACCCGCAGCTTCCGACATGAGGCTGGCTGCGGCCTGGTTTTCTCTTCGTGATTTGCTTTCTTCTTCCGGCTTGTTGGCTGCGGTATCTGACTTAAAACTGGCTCCGCCCTGGGACTGGGCTGCTGTGGCCGTCGTGGAATCGGGTGGCGCCTGGGGCGCGGGAGCCAAGGCCGGTTGCTGGGCAGTGGCGGGCGATTCACCATTTTGTTCAGGTGTACTGGAGATGGAGTTCTTATTGAGGGCGCGTTGTAGATCCTGGGTGACTTTGGCGGCGGTTGTTTGAACCTTGTCGAGAGCAGCAAGAGAATCGGACGAGTATTGTTTCTTTCTGTCCTCCGCTTGATATCGACTGGAGGAATCAACTAATTCATTCGCGGCAAAATTCTGGGCTTGATAGACCTGCGCGGTGATTTCGTTGCCCAGAAACGCGCTGTTGTCGCGGAGGAACCGGGCGGATTCGGCGTCGCGTTGTTTGGACTGCATTGAGGAAGGGGAGAGAATGGCACCGCCGGTTGTCACCGCAAAACCGAGCGCCGGACGCTTCCAGTTCTTGCGGAGTTCCTCGGTAAAATCCCGGGCCAGAACATCCGCAGATGTTCCTCCCTGTTGCATTGTGCCTTTCGCGGATTCGGCCAGCATGCGATTCGTCAGATCGACAAAGCTTTGCTGTTCCCGTGAAATGGCGAGAGTGATTTGCTGGGCAACCAGATCCACTTCCTTCTGGCGCAACTCGGTTTCCTGCTGTTCCAGGAGGATGCGTTGTTGTCCTGCCGTGCGGACGGCCAGGACACCCAAAACCAGCGCCGGAAGAAAGATCGCGAGCAGGAAAATGGCGGCTGTTTTTTTCACGGTTGTGTCCCGGGAGATGGCGACCCATGCGACGCGCCTCGTGACGCGTTATCACGAGAACCCAAACCTTTCAAAAAGGCTGTTTTGAGCGGGAATGAACGGAAGCGAAGACCACTGATTTTAACCATGTAGATCATGAAGTTCATGGGGAGCACATTTTAGACAGGATTTACAGGATTATCAGGATGAGGAATACGAAACTCTATTTTCTGCGATTTTATCCTGTACATCCTGTCATCCTGTCTAAAAACCTTCATGCTCTCAATACGCTTCATGGTAAAAATAATTTTCTTATAACATTCCGGGGCCGGACTGTTTCCGGCCCCGGAGGGAATGATTACGGCTTCTGGTTTTTTTGGCGATAGTTTTCAAACTGAAATGATTTACGGTCTGTGCTGTCAAAAGTGCCGTTCTGCTCCAGTTTGTCCGCAGCTCCTGTGAGCGAGGAAGTTGCCGCGCTAAGTTCGGGACTTTGTGCTGGAGCAGGAAGGGACTTGTTCACGGCCGCCTGGTTTCGGAGCAGGTCTGACGCGTCCTTGGCTTTTCCCGCATCCGCCAGTGCCAGCGCCTGCTCGCGGGTTTCAGCATTCCGGCTTAGGGCCGCTTCCTTCAGAACCTCGGCGTTCAGACTTTTGTCCGAGGCTTCGCGCTTGTCGGTTAGTTGAACCGACGCCTTCTGCCGAACATTCTGTACTTCCTTGAAGTCGGGGTCCTGGAAGTTGATTTGTACATCAGCCAGTTGTTGGGTGTCGCGGGACGGCTTGTCGAGGCGGCAGCGGATGAGAAAACTGCGTTGCTGCGCGCTGTAGAGCTCTGAGAGCGGAATTTCAGCCCGGCGATTCTCGAAACTGATTTCCGGATGGCCAATGATCGAGATGGGAGTCACGCCGTCGGGCAGTTCGATGATGATCCGGATGTTGCGCGCCACGATGTTTTTGATGCAGCCGAGTTCCTCGGCAAAAATACCCGGCAGCTTTTCGCTGTCCTGCACATAATAATAATTGGCGTGGCTGGCTTCCGCCAGGGCGACCATCAGATTTTCATTATAATCATCGCCCAGTCCAATCGTGGTGACCTGGATGCCGTCTTCGTGGAGGGAGCGGCCCAACTCCGCCAGGCTGGCGGGAGAACTGGGTCCGACGTTGGCCAAGCCGTCCGACATCAGAATGACGCGGTTGACTTGATCGTCGGAAAGGAATTTCCTCAACTGGCTCGCTCCGGCTTGGACGCCGGCATAGAGGGCCGTGCTGCCGCCGGGACTGATTCTCCGGACGATCCGTTTGAGTGCTTCCGGATTTCTGACTTTTTGCGGGGGAATGAGCACCTCCACGCTGTCGTCAAAGATGACAAGCGAAAAGATGTCGTCGGCTGAAAGCTGGCTGATCGCGACACAGGCCGCCTGCCGGGCTTTTTCGATCTTGGCGCCTTCCATGGAACCGGAATGGTCGAGGACGAGCGCGAGGTTGATGGGCATGCGGCGTTCCGTTCGAGAGGAGCGGGCGTGGAGATCCACTTTCAAGACCACTTCGCCGCCCGGTTCCTTGAAAACCAGATTGCGGTCCGGAATGAGTTTGAGGGTTACGGATTCGGAGGGTTTCCCCTGAGCACAGGAAGCCAGGCTGAGGGCCGACAGGAGGAGCAAACACAAGGCTGTTTTCATGGGGCCAGTGTGGCGGAAAGCGGGGGCCGGGTTGTCAGAGGAAAATGAAAGTATTGTAAAAAAATTGTAAAAAAGCGATGGGAACAAAAACCGTTTTAACCACGGATAAACACGGATGGAAACCATTTGAACCACGAACTTCACGAAAAGCACGAAAGGAGGACAACACTATTTTATCCGCTGATAAACGCAGATATTGGGAGGCTTCAAACTAACCATCCCCCTGACAAGGGGGAAGAAAAGGGGGTTTGTTGGCCGCGAAGATTTGGAAGATAACAGGCTTGAAACTTACAAAATCTGCCGCCAGAAATGAAGACTATTTTGCGCTACTTCATAGGAACACTTTTTATTATTCCGGGAGCATGGCTTTTAATTTTCGATCTCGAGCATTTATGGAAGCTTTATTCTCCGTTTTATACCGAGTTATATTCGTTCGGCGTCAACCTTCAGTATGGTAAATTGAGGATAGGGGATCCGTGGTCAGACATATATCTCCTCTTATGCGGAGTTTTACTGGTGTGTGCCGGCTGTGCCATTATCAAAAATTGGAAGAAGAAAATTCATTTGGCTGTCGCAGCTGCCTGCGTTACTGCCTTTTTTGTTTTCGGATTCCTCTCGTAAATCAGAAATGGCTTAGAGAACAGAAGCGTAGAGACTTAAAATGAAACATTCAAAGTTCCATGTTTTTGCCCTAGGCGCTTTAATCTTGTTGGCGGCCATGGTTTTGTTCCGGGCTTCTGTTCTCGGTCCTAATGAAATCGTTGGCAACTACATATCACCAGATTGCGATGATAAAAGGGGTCCATTTAAAATGTGGTTTTCACTAGATGAAGATGGAACCGGAGAGTTTTGGCTTGAGGCAACAATGCAGCTTTGGGTGAGTGGATCCACCGAGATACGTTGGAAGATAACAGATTGGAATAAAATTTTGATTGCTTATCCGGGCGGGGTGACGGCCAAATATATCTACAGCGGTGATTTTCTGGAAGCCGTGCAACCTCTGCAACGTGTCAATGGTTATCCCTGTAAAGTGCTTACTAGAATATCGCCGTACAGCATAACATCGCCGCGCAGGCGCTGGGTCATTCACCCTCGCATTCTGGAAAAGGAGGTAGGGCTTGCTGCCAGGGATGCCAAGTCCCTGAAGGCGCCAATTAAAGCCAAGCTTATCGAAAAACTTTTGGATAATACCATACTGGAGGAAGTTCCCTACAAAGATATTACGGTTTCCCAATGTTTTGAGCATCTGCATGAAATGGCGTGCAAAAAGGACCCAGCTTTCAAAAATATTTTGTTCCGGGTCTATGATGAAACGTGTTTCCCCGATTTCCCTGTAAAAAATGGGGTTTTACTGTCCCAAACGAAAGTAAATCAGGATCTATATAAAAATCTGAAAAATATTTCGCTGTCTTCTGTTCTTGGTTATCTGGGCAATATAGAAATAGACACACATGTTACAATTGAGGACGGTGTGGTTGGAATTATGCCTTCGAATGCATCGCTAAAGTCTTTCCAGAAAACTGCCGTTCCTGATGTCCCTCTGTCAATTTTTGCCAATAGGACACGACGCATAAGCGCTGAAACGTCTTTGTTGGATGTTTCGGAATATTTTGTGATTCGCGGCGTCAAATTTTGGTATTCATCAAGCGCCGTGTATGATCCCAAAACTTCCACGCTCACGCTGCATATGTCCGAGGATAATATGAACCTTGCGCTTATTTTGCTGAATGATGATTTGGCTGAAAAATGATCGCGGAATGCGTCTCATCTGGGTAAATCAGCGTTTATCTGCTCCTTCGCGTCTCTGCGCGAGGCCCTGTGTTAGGGCGCCCTTTCAGGGCTTGGATTATATTCTCACATTGTGATTCCTGGGGTTTCACCCCAGGCTGGTATGGGGATACGCGCCTTCAGCGCTCAGGGAATCCGAACATCCGCCGTTCCATTCAAGCTTTAAGCCTCTACCCTTCCATCTGCGTTTATCCGTGTGCATCCGTGGTTCAATTCAAGCTTTAAGCCTTCGTCTTTAGTTTTGCGCATTTCGTGTGTTTTGCGGGCAAAACAACCCCCTTTCTTCCCCCTTGTCAGGGGGATGGATGCAGCTTGTCCCAACCACCAAAAATGCCTTTTATTTTTCTCCGTGTCTTTGCTCACCACGGCGAGTCCGTCCTTTGGCGGACGTGCGCCGCAGGCGCATTGCGCCTTGGCGTTAAAGTCTCTGTTCTCTTGGGGTTAAAATGGGTTTGATTCCACGGCAACTTGCTTCAATCTCATCGGCTAAGCCGTACGTTTTCAGAGGCGCCTTTTATCATGTCCGACACCTTAACCCCCATGATGCAGCAGTATCGCCGGATCAAAGGCGAGATCCCCGCGGACGCCCTGCTGCTCTTCCGGCTGGGCGATTTTTACGAGATGTTTTTCGAGGACGCAAAGACGGCGGCCGGAATCCTGAACCTGACGCTGACCAAGCGGAACGGAACGCCGATGTGCGGCGTTCCATATCATGCCGCTGAGAATTATATCGGGAAATTGATCCAGACCGGCAGGCGCGTGGCGGTTTGCGACCAGATTTCAGAGCCGCGCCCCGGCCAGATTGTGGAGCGGCGGGTAACTCAAATCCTGACGCCTGGCAGCGTGTTCAACCTGGACCTGACCCAACCCAAGGAAAACCGCTTCCTCGCCGCCGTGCTGCCCGGCAAGGACGCGTTTGGCTTTGCCTTCCTGGATATGACCACGGGCGAATTTCGCGCGACGGAAATGGGCTCCCTGCGTGAATGGCAGGACGAGATGCTGCGCCTCCAGCCGAAAGAGCTGATCTATCCCTCGGAACAGCCTGCGCCTGAATTGCCGTCGGAATCCGGACTCGCTCTTGTGGGTTGTGAGGACTGGACTTTCGAACCCGGCACCGCCGAACTGGAGCTCAAGGAACATTTCAAAGTGCATTCGCTGGACGGCTTTGGCTGCCAGCATCTGCCGTCCGGAATCGGGGCTGCAGGCGCGCTGTTGCATTATGTGACCAAAGACCTGCGAGCCAACGCGGCGCATGTCTTGAAAATCCTGCCCTATTCCGGTTCGGATTATCTGGTCGTGGACGCGATCACGCAGCGGAACCTGGAACTGGTTGCCGGCATATCCAATGCCGCGAAGGATACGAGCCTGCTCAAAGCGCTGGACCAGACGGTGACCGCAATGGGCGGACGGGAATTGCGGCGCTGGCTGCTCCAGCCTTTGCGCGAAAAAGCCCGGATCGAAGCCCGCCAAAAAGTGGTCGAGCAATGGCTGGATGACGTGGGGCGGCTGGAGGAATTCCGGCAGTTGTTGCAGGAAGTGCGCGACCTGGAGCGTTTGATCGGGCGGTTGGCGCAGGGCTCCGGCAATGCCCGCGATTTGCTGGGCTTGCGTTTGTCGCTGGAAGCCCTGCCCAAGGTGGCGCGGCAAAGTGCCGGGCTCGAAGCGGCGCTTGCGATGGAACTGGCCTCAAAGATCGAGCCGTTGCCGGAACTGATCGATCTGATTGGACGCGCCATTGTCGATGAACCTCCGCTGGCGCTAAAAGACGGCGGTCTGATCCGCGACGGCTTTCACGCCGAGGTTGATGAGTTGAAGGCGGCGATGCGCGATGGCAAGAGCTGGATCGCGGAACTCCAGGCGCGCGAGCAGGAACGAACCGGGATCAAATCGCTCAAGATCCGCTTCAACTCGGTTTTTGGATACTACATCGAGATCACCAAAACGAATCTGGACCAGGTGCCTGCCGATTACATGCGCAAGCAGACACTGGTGAATGCGGAACGTTACATCACGCCCGAACTGAAGGAAATGGAATCCAAAATCCTGGGCGCCGAGGAACGGGTGCGTCAGCTTGAGTATGAGATTTTCCAGCAGGTGCGCGAAAAAGTGTCAGCCCACACGGCCTCGATCCAGGACACGGCGCGGGCCATCGCGCAACTGGATGTGCTGGCGGGTTTTGCGGTTGTGTCGAGACTTTTCAATTATTCACGCCCCGTTATCACCACGAACGGAAGGCTGGAGATCATCGAAGGCCGCCATCCGGTCCTTGAGCAGCTCAACAAAGGGGAGCGCTTTGTGCCGAACGACACCCTGTTAAGCGATGAGGACTGCCGGCTCGTCATCCTGACCGGGCCTAACATGGCGGGCAAAAGCACCTATATCCGGCAGGTGGCGTTGATTGCGCTGATGGCGCATGTCGGCTCCTATGTGCCCGCGCAAAGCGCGACGGTGCCCGTGCTGGACCGCGTGTTCACGCGGGTTGGCGCCAGTGATGATTTGTCGCGCGGACAGAGCACGTTCATGGTGGAGATGAACGAGACCTCCAATATTTTGAACAATGCGACGCAGCAAAGCCTGGTCATCCTGGATGAGATCGGGCGCGGCACCAGCACCTTTGACGGACTGAGCATCGCGTGGGCGGTTGCGGAGCATTTGCACAACACGGTGAAGGCGAAGACCCTGTTCGCCACGCATTACCATGAGTTGACCGAACTGGCGGTGTTTCTCAACGGGGTGAAGAATTACAATGTCGCGGTACGGGAATGGCACGAGCAGATCATCTTTTTAAGAAAGATTGTCCCGGGCGGAACCGACAAAAGTTACGGCATTCAAGTGGCGCGTCTGGCGGGCCTGCCGAAGGAAGTGGTGGACCGGGCCAAGGAAATCCTGCGCAACCTGGAAGAGCATGAGCTCGATGCCACGGGCAAGCCGCATCTGGCGGCGCATCGTCCGCCCGGGGAAAAGAAACCCAAGAAGAGCCGCCTGGAAGATCCGGACCTGCCGCAGTTCGATTTGTTCAAGCACAAGCAGTAGTCTTTGTGGAAAGGCGAAAAGAACACATTTTAACGCAAAGGCGCAGTTGCGCCTGCGGCGCACGTCCGCCAAAGGACGGATTCGTCCGGTGTGCGAACAATGCGCGTGCCTTCCGGGATCAAGGTAAAGCAAGTCGTTGTCAATATGGGGAAATGCGTTCAATATGGCTTATGAGTGAAACATCTCCTGCAAACATTGGTCCGAGCAGCGCAAGATGAGGATATTCCCTTTCTCGTGGTCGGCGGTAATGCTGTGATTCTGCTCGGTGTTCCGCGATTCACGCGCGACATCGACCTGCTCATCACCGATGTGCACCGCGATGCCTGGCAGCGTTTGATGGAGAAACATGGCTATCGACTGTTTCATCGTGTCGATGCCTTTGACCAATATGAGCCGCTCATAAGGGAGGGAGGGGCAACTCCGGGGGTTGATTTTATGCTCGTGGAAGATGCAGTTTGGCGGAAGCTCGAAGAGTCCTCCCGTTCGGTGGAGCTTGTTCCGGGACTTTTGGTTCCGGTTCCCGATCCGCTTCATTTGATCGCCATGAAGCTTCAGGCCGCCCGCGCACCGCATCGGAAGCGGGACGCGCAGGACTATTCGGATGTCGCGGCACTTTTGAAGATTTTTAGGATGGAGTTGAGCCAGCCTCTGATTCGTGATACTGTTCTGAAATATGGGGGCGAACAATCGCTGGCCCGTTTGCAAAGCATGTTATGAATCCGCCGCGCACACGCGTTCAAGAGGTTCCCAATTTGGTGTTTCCCGAATTGGAAGCACCGCTCAGGAGCCATTCGGATTCGATCTCATGGCTGCAATGGATGGAGGAGATGGAAGATGTTCTCAATTTCCACCTGACGCACCATGATTCTCCAGAAAGCAGGATGGAAACCAAGATTCATGAACGTTTTAGGCTGTAAAAGGATGTTCTCCTACGGCCTAAAGATGGACCTCCTAATGAACAGATGAGGCAAGATGTTGAGCCAGAAAGACGCAACCGCGTGGCGGTAGTCGAAAGTCGGAATTAAGAATTCAGGAAAACCCAACACGCTCAATACGAATACGTGGCGCCGATGGTGGAGGTCCAATCCTGATCGTAGTTTTCGCTCAGCACCACGTAGTCGAAGGCGGTGCTGATCTGCCATTTGTCGGAGGGATTGTAGTTGAATTTGACGCCGGCGGTGCCCCAGTGATGTTCGTTGTGCTCGCCCGATGAAACATTGTTGACAACGTTCGTGTGCAGAATCTGGTTGAACTTGAACATGCCCGTGACGTCAAACTTGTCGTTGATGTAATAGGTGCCTTTGTTGATCCAGCTCAGCATGCCCGGGCTTTGATTGAAGTCCGAGGTTGCGGTTCCGTTCGCATTGTTGGTCAGGTTGTCCTCGTCGTAAATATAGGAGGCGGTGGAGGAAAAGCCCCATTCCTTCCAACTGTGGGCCACACCGATGTAAACGGAGGGAGCCAGCGTGAAGATGTCGCGGTCGTTCCGGAAGGTCAGGGATTTGGAGGTTTCATTCGCAATGCCTGTCGTGAATGTGGCGCCGACGTTCAGCCAGTCAAAAAAGTTTTTGCCGGCGTAGAGCGTGAAGAGATGGGTGTTGGTGAACAGATGGGTCGATGTTTCGCTGATCGTGCCCCACTCGTCCCCTTGATTGTACATGATGCCGAACACAATGTCCGCAACGGTTTGAAAATCCATGCCCAGGCGAAATACGAAACGGTCGGAAGCAATGCCGTTGACGCGGGTGTCGTTGGAACCGCCGCCTTCCAGCTCCGCGAAAAAAGCGGGGTGACGGAACCATTCAGACGAAGTGGCGGCCGGTTTGACCACGGACTTACTGGTGTCAACGGAGTCCACACCCAGGCCGTTTGGAGAGCCATTCGAGAAACTGACCTGCTGCTGGCTGCCGTCCTCACCGGCCTCGACTGGCAGATAGTTGGGGTTGAAAGGCGTGAAATTGGAATTGTTGTCGGTGTTGGCAGGCTGCGGGGGGCGGGCACGGGCATCGGCAGGCCGATTTCCGATGGCCAAAAACGCCAGGACACAAAGGGTGGTCAGTAGTTTATAATTCATAAAATTAACCCGGATTTTGCCATAGCCGACAGCTGGAATGAGGCTACCGGGAGCACGCCCGAGGCAACAAGTACAATTTCTCGGAGCGTGGACAGCCTTGAGAAACAATGCTAAGGTTCGCTTATCCGCACGATGTCTGCTCCAACCAACCGTCTGATCCGGGAAAAATCGCCCTACCTGCTCCAGCATGCCCGCAATCCCGTGGACTGGTATCCGTGGGGCGAGGCAGCCTTTTCCACAGCGCGCTCGGAAAACAAGCCCATCTTTCTTTCGGTGGGCTATTCCACCTGCCATTGGTGCCATGTGATGGAACGGGAATCGTTCGAGAACGAGGCGGTTGCGGAGCTGATGAACCGGCATTTTGTGAATATCAAGGTGGACCGGGAGGAGCGGCCCGATGTGGATCGTGTCTATATGGCGTTTGTGCAGGCCACAACCGGACAGGGCGGCTGGCCGATGAGTGTCTGGCTGACGCCGGATCTGAAGCCGTTTGCCGGGGGAACATATTTTCCGCCGGAAGACAACTATGGAAGGAGCGGGTTCAAGGCGGTTTTGAAAGGCATTGCGCAGGCTTGGGAACAGAAACAGGATTCCATATTGGAACAGAGTCGGCGCGTGGCCGAGTACCTCAGCCAAGCCGGGGAAACATCGGCGATTGCGGAAACAGACTTGAAGGAAAATTGGATTGCAGACGGCGCGCGGAGCCTTCTTTCGTCGTTCGACTCCAGGCATGGCGGTTTTGGAGGCGCCCCCAAATTTCCACGGCCGGTGCTGCTGAACTTTTTGTTTCGCGCAGGGATGCGTCTGGGCTTGCATCACGAAGAGGGACGCCGGGCGGTGGAAGCAGCGCTGTTCACCCTGCGCCAGATGGCGGGCGGCGGCATGCGCGACCATGTGGGCGGGGGGTTTCACAGGTACTCGGTGGATGCGTTCTGGCATGTGCCGCATTTTGAAAAGATGTTGTACGACCAGGCGCAACTGGCGCTTTCGTATCTGGACGGTTTTCAAATCACCCGGGATTCCAAGCTTGCCGATGTGGCGCGCGGGATATTGGGCTATGTGGCCCGGGATTTGCGCAATCCAAACGGCGGTTTTTATTCGGCTGAAGATGCCGACAGTTTGCCCGAACCGGGCGCCCGGGAAAAATGCGAGGGCGCATTTTATGTCTGGACGGCGGGGGAATTGAAGGAGGCGTTGGGTGGGGAATTATTTGAGCTTTTTGCAGCGGCCTATGGCGTGGAGGAAGCGGGCAACTGCGCGCCCGCCAGTGATCCGCACGGGGAGTTGCGCGGAAAAAATGTGTTGATCCGCCGAAAGGACGATGCGGCATTGGCGTCGGGCAGCGGCCTTTCCGTCGAACAGGTTTCGGAAAAGCTCAAGGGAGCGCTGAAGATTTTATTTGAGCGCCGCGCGCGGCGGCCCCGTCCTCATTTGGATGACAAGGTGATCACGGCCTGGAACGGGCTGATGATCAGCGCGTATGCGCGGGCGGCGGCGCTGGGTGAAAGCGAATGGCTGGAGCATGCGCGGCAAGCGGCTGCCTTTTTGCGGGAAAACCTGACAGTGTCGAAACAACCCGTCGAACTTCTGCGCAGTTGGCGCGAGGGAGCGGGTGATATCCGGGGTTTTGCGGACGATTATGCTTTTCTGATCCAGGGTTTGCTCGATCTGTATGAAGCGGGCGGCGGCATCGAATGGTTGCAGTGGGCGGAGCAATTGCAATTACGCCAGGACGAATTGTTTTGGGACCCGGCGGCGGGCTGCTACGACAGCTCCCGCAAAGGCGATCCCCATCTGATTGCGCGGATGAAGGAAGATCACGATGGCGCGGAGCCCGCGGCCAATTCCATCAGCATCCCAAATCTGCTGAGATTGGAAGCGATGACGGGGCGCCGGGATTTTCGGGATCGCGCAGGCCGAATTTTGAGCGTTTACGGAGAACGGATGGCGTCCGCGCCTGCTGCGTTGCCGCAGATGCTGTCGGGATTGGATTTGTATTTGTCGAAGCCGGTCCAGGTTGTGTTGGCGGGCAGTGCCGCTCAGGTCCGGGTTTTTGCCGGTGTCTTACGGGAAAAGTTCCGTCCGGCGCTTGTACTTTTGTATGCGGACGGCGGGGACGGCCAGGCATGGCTCGCGGAAAAGCTGCCGCATTTGCGCGGGATCCAGGCGGGCGCGGAAGGACGGCCGGCGGCGCATGTCTGCCGCGATTACGCCTGCCAACTCCCGGTTTATGATGTAAAAGATTTGTTAGATTTATTGAAAGATGCGGGCTAGAACCGGATTCAAGATCATGGAAAAGAATTATCGTGTCCTCATACTTTCCGCTAGTGCTGGGACAGGCCATCTCAGGGCCGCCGAAGCCCTGGAAATAGCCTGCCGCCGCCATCCCGAAATCGGCGAGGTGCGGAATGTGGACGCCCTGACTTACACCAACAAGCTGTTCCGGGACTTTTATTCGAAGTTCTATATCAGCCTGGTCCGCAACGCCCCCACCTTTCTCGGCTGGTGGTATGAGACCAGTGACGAACCATGGAAGACGGACCGCATGCGCTTCATGCTCGACCGCATGAATACCGGGCCGGTGATCCGGATGATCAAGAAGTTCAAGCCGGACATGACGATTTGCACCCATTTTCTCCCGGCGGAAATCATGTCGCACCTGATCAGCCGCGGAGCCGTTGAGGCCCGGCTTTCAATCGTGGTGACGGACCTGGATTTTCACGCCATGTGGCTTTCGCGGCTGTTCCACCATTATTTTGTGGCCCTGGACGAAACGAAGGCCCATTTGACCATGTTAGGGCTTCCGGAAGACCGCATCACGGTTTCGGGGATCCCGGTCGATCCGGTGTTTGCCGAGCAAAAGGACAAAACCGAAATGCGCCTCAAGCACGGCCTCGATGCCGCGCGGCCCGTGCTGCTTTTGAGCGCGGGAGCCTACGGCGTCGGCCCGGCTGCGGCGGTTGTCAAGGTGCTGACGCTGTTGAAGGCGCCCGCGCAGATCGTTGTGATCTGCGGCAAAAACGAGGAATTGCGCCAGCAGGTGCAGTCCATGTCGCCCCAGATCCCCCCGCATCTCGCGCTGAAAGTGCTCGGCTTTACCCATGAGATGGATGAGTGGATGGCTGCGGCCGATTTATACATCGGCAAGCCCGGAGGATTGACAACGGCGGAAACGCTCTGCAAATCCCTGCCGATGGTTATTTTCTCGCCGATCCCCGGGCAGGAGGAGCGCAACAGCGACCACTTGCTCGAGAAGGGGGCCGCCATCAAATGCAACGATATCGTGACGATGGCGTATAAGATCGACCGCTTGCTGGCCTCGCCGGAACGGCTGGAAGCCATGCGACGGGCCTCCCGGATGATGTCGCGACCCGACGCGGCGGAACGGGTCGTGGAAACACTGGTGGATCAATTCCACCGCGAACCGCACCAAATGGTGATGCCGGACAAGTCCTGATTTTATCCGGGATTGAACCTATGCCACGCGCTGATTTTCTTTGGGGTGTTTCCACGTCCGCCTATCAACATGAAGGCGGCTTTAATGCGCCCGGTTGTCCCTTGAACAACTGGTATGAATGGGAGCGTTCCGGACGGGTGCAGGCTTCGGGCCGCGCGGTGGATTTTTGGAACCGCCATGCGGATGATTTCAAGCTCGCCCGCGGGCTGGGCTTGAATGCCTTTCGATTGGGAATCAGTTGGAGTCGTGTGCAGCCGGCGCAGGATCCGGCGCAAAAAACCGCCCCTCCCTTTGACCGCGCGGCTTTGGACGCCTATGGACGGATGCTGGCCGAGGCGCGGGAAGCCGGTTTGGAACCGCTGGTGACGCTGCATCATTTTACACATCCGCATTGGCTCGGGACGGATGTCTGGCTGGAGCCGGGAACCATCGACCTCTATCTGGATTATGTCCGTGAAACGGTGACAAGCGTGAACCAGTCGCTTGTAGCGCGCGGCCTGCCCGCGGTGCGCTGGTGGATCACGCTGAATGAGCCCAACATGCTGATGGGCTGCAGCCATCTGCTGGGCACGTTCCCTTCGAACAAACGCCACAGCATGTCATCCGCGGTGGCTGCATTTCAAAACCTCCTGATCGCGCATGTGAAAGCCTATCGCTTGATTCACCGGCTGTATGAGGAATCGCCCGGCTGGGGCAAGCCCATGGTTTCGTTCAACAACTACAGCAGCGACTTGTACTGGTTGGATCATGTGGCGGTGGATGCGCTCGCCGCGCCATCCTTCGGGGTCTCGCGCAGGGATTTGCGCGACTGGCTGTATGAACAATCCCAGGATTTCCAGGAGGAAATGTGGCATGCGGACATCCCGTTCCGGCAAACGCCGCCGTACTGGCTGGGGCAGGCGCTGAAGGGCCTGCAGCAATTGATCGGGCCCTGGCAAATCAAAAAATATAATGCAGTCGCGCTGACCTCCCTTTTGTATGAGCGCCCCGCCGAAAGGCCGTTTGATTTCATTGCGCTGGATTATTACGACCCCTTCATCGGCCATGCGTTCCGCTTCCCGCGCTGGGAGGAATTTTTCATGCCTAACAAAAACCTGCGTTCCTGGCTGCTGAACACCATGACCTCGAAATGGTGGGATTGGGCCGTCATACCGCAGGGGCTCCGCTTTTTCGTCCGGCATTATGGGCGGCGCCATCCCACGGCCCCGATTATCCTCGCGGAAAACGGCATTGCGCAGCTTCGCAACCGCTTTCAGGACAAGCCCTGGCGGTACGATGGAATGAAGCGAAGCGATTTTTTGAAAATGCACCTGGACGAGGTCCGCCGGCTTTGTGATGAAGGATGGAACCTGCACGGGTATTTTCACTGGTCGCTAACCGACAATTACGAATGGGGCACGTACGATGCGCGCTTCGGATTGTATGAGGTGGATTTTGCCGACCCCGCGCTGGAACGCCATGAGCTGAATTCCCTCGGCGACCGCCCGGCGCGGACCTTTGGGCAGTTGATCGGTTGAGCATAAAAATCCTGCTCTTACTCTTACTCCTGCTCTTACTCTATCTCAAACTCCTAAAAACTAACACACGGTCTCGCGCGAAACAAATGCCTGGATCTGAAAGCCGCGCGCCGCACTCGGCCCCTCCAATCGCGTCTTGCCTGAATCTAAAATCCATACATGCTGGTGGCATGCGCTTGGCGCTTCTGTTCGATGAGGAAATGAATAAAACAATGCCATGTCCAGTCAGTGGTGGATCGATAGGGATCCGGGCTCTGATGATCGCTCCTACTCCAACTAAGTATCGATGTCCACAATGCAAAAAAAGGCTACAGCTTCAAGGAAGTAAATGGTCTTTAAAAGCGATCGGACTTCTTTACGGAGCCATCGTGACAGCACCGATTTCGTTCGTCGCACTTGGTATTGCTTATAATTATTTTGGGGTTGGGGCGGCTTTTGTTTTTGCCATTATTGCTTTTATTCTTTCATTAGCAGCCTGTGAAGTGCCCATATCGATTTACATTTTGAATTGTAGAAAACTAGAAAAAATCGAACCAGCCGGTCATCACGAACCTTCGATGAAATAAAATTGTCAATCCACATCCAATTGGGGCACTTTGATTATGAAGGTGAGAGATGTCCTTGGGAGACTGCATGATGAGGGCTGGGTCATGGCTCGGCAGAAGGGGAGTCATCAACAGTTTGTCCACCCACAAAAACCGGGCAGGAGAGTCACGGTGGCAGGTCACCCAAAATTGGACGTGCCTAAAGGCACTTTAAACAGTATATTCAAACAAGCTGGATGGAAATAAGGAGAAATTATGCGCTACGCGATTTTAATTGAAAAATCCGAGACCGGATATGGTGCTTATGTTCCCGATCTTCCCGGATGCGTCGCTGTGGGAGAAACCATTGCAGAAACTGAAAAACTGATTAAGGAGGCAGTCGAGTTTCATCTTGAAGGCCTCAGGGAAGACGGAATTGATATTCCATCACCATCCTCGGTTGCTGAATACGTTGAAGTATAAAACACCGAACCAGGTCGTTGACCGAACTCTCTAAGGCTCTCCAGTCACAACAACGTTTGCATACGAGATATGTTAGGTGAATCAGGTCTATTCTTTGATTGGTGTCTTGCTGCTACGGCAGGATGGCGATTCCTCTTTTCTCCTTCATACCGTCATAAGATCATTCAGGGGTGGCAGACAGAGCGATGGTATTATGTCACTTGGGATATTGTCTGCGGCCTTGCAGGCATTGCATTTTCCGTTATTATCGTATTTGCATTGGTTTACATCATTCGAGACTAAGTACACCATGAATAAATACCGAACCATGCCGTTCAGGTTCTTAATCAATGATAAAATGCGGGCTCTTATCACCGCCTCTTATCCTGTCCAAAAATATTTTAAGTTTTAAGCGGAAGTCGGTCCGCTTTCAGCTCTCAGCCGTCAGCTTTCGGCTTCTGAATTCAACATTCCGCATTCGTCATCCAAATGGTTTTCTCAGTGTCCTCTGTGGCCTTGCCGTTTGCGGTATTGAATTTTCGCTCCGGATATCCAAAATCCGCCAATGACTCAAACCCGTTATTCCCGGCGTGAGGCTTTCCAACTGGCGGGGGTCGGCGCGCTCGGCGCGATGGCGCTGCCCCCGCTCGCCGGTTGCTCGGCGCTATCCCGCATCGGACTGCCGCGCAATATCATCTTCATGGTTTCGGATGGAATGAGCGCGGGAGTGCCCGGCCTGGCCCAGGCGTTGTCCAGGCAGTTGCGCCAAAAAAATACCCACTGGCACGGCTTGTTGCAAAACCAGGCGGTGGCCTTGGGCCAGTTCGACATGGCGTCGCTCAGCTCGATGGTCACCGATTCCGCCGCGGCCATCACATCCTGGTGCAGCGGCTCGCGTGTGGACAACATCAGCATCAACATGCTGCCGGATGGAACGGAGTTGCTGCCCATCGGACGGATCGCCAGACAAACTGGTCGCAAGGTGGGCATGGTGACGACCACACGGATCACCCATGCGACCCCCGCCGGCTTTCTGGCGCGGGTACGCCACCGGGACCAGGAGGAAATCATCGCGCGCCAGTACCTGGGCGAAGGAGACGTGCTCCTGGGTGGCGGGCGTTATTATTTCACGCCTGAAGGAAGAGACGATAGCGACGATCTCGAGGCGCGGTACCGTGAAAAGGGATACCGCGTTTTAAATAAGCGTTCCGAGTTGTCAGGCATATCAGGTTCCGGACCGGTCCTGGGCACATTTGGTTTCGACCACCTGCCGTACACGATTGATTGCAACCGGGAGAGCAGGCTGCGCGAGCAGACGCCTTCCCTGCCGGAGATGGCCCGGGCCGCATTGCGCCTGTTGTCCGACAAGCCGTTTCTCCTGCAAATCGAAGGCGGGCGGGTGGACCATGCCGCCCATTCAAATGACGCGGGGGCGATTGTCTGGGAGCAATTGATGTTCGACGACGCCATCGGCGAGGTGTTGGAATTTTGCCGGGATCGGAACGATACGCTTGTGATCATCACGACCGACCATGGGAACAGCAACCCCGGCTTGAACGGAATGGGGAACGAGTACGGCGAAAGCAATGCATGCTTTGCGCGCCTGGCAGACTGCAAGGAATCATTTGCAAGCATGCGCGAAGGCCTGGCTTCGGCCATTCGCCGCAAGCTGCCGATGAACGCGCGGGCTGTGGCGGACCGTATTGCAAACGGGACGGGAATCCAATTGCGCGATGAAGAAGGGCAGGCCCTGCTGGATGTGTTGCAGGGCAAACCGGTGATTGCCTTTAACAGCCAGCATGCGGGATTCGAGGGGTTATTGGGCGACATGCTGTCGAACCATTTAGGCATCGGTTGGACGGGGACGACGCATACGGCGGACTGGGTCACCGTGATGGCCCTGGGGCCGGGGAGTGAGCTGTTTCGCGGGTTGTTGCGCAACACGGACGCGTTCCCGCGCCTGGTTCATCTGCTGGGCGCCGAGCATGTTAATCCCAAAGACCCGCATGATATTATTTGAAAAGCCATAAAATAGTATTTCACACGAAGGCACGAAGAAGACTTTTAAGCCACGGATAGGCGAAGATAGAAAATGTGTTGGTTTTAAGAGTTAGCCCGGATGGAAGCACGCCCATGTTCTGCACAGCTCTTGGGGATGTACACTTTACAGGTTTTTTCAGAAGCAGATGTAACGTCCGGGTTAAACAAAAGTATTGCCTCTTTGCGCCGGGTATGAATCCTTATCCGCTTTATGAAAATTGCTGTCTTGAGCGGTGACGGGATCGGGCCGGAAGTGATGTCGGTCGCCCTGGAGGTCCTGAAAACGGTTTCCCAAAAATTCGGGTTTACCTACGACTATAAGGAGGCGCTGGTCGGAGGCGCGGCCATCGACGCCACCGGGCGCGCCTTGCCGGACGAGACCGTACAGCTTTGCCGGGAAAGCGACGCCATTTTGTTCGGATCCGTCGGCGGGCCGAAGTGGGAGTCGCTGCCTCCCAATGAACAGCCGGAACGCGCCGCGTTGCTGCCCTTGCGCAAAATCTTCGGCCTCTATGCCAACCTGCGACCTGCCGTTTGTTACCCGGAACTGATCTCGGCCTCGCCGATCAAATCGGAGATCATTCCCAACGGCTTCGACATGCTGGTCATGCGCGAGCTGACCGGGGGCATTTATTTCGGCCAACCCAAGAAAACGGAAAAGACCGAGCGCGGCGAGCGGGCCATCGACACCCTGGTGTATGAAACACCGGAAATCGAGCGGATCACGCATGCGGCTTTCAAGGCGGCCCGGAACCGGCGCAAGCATGTGACGTTGATCGATAAGGCGAACGTTCTGGAAAGCAGCCTGCTCTGGCGGAAAATTTTCAAACAAATTGCGGCGCAGTATTCCGACGTAAAAACAGCGCTCATGTATGTCGATAATGCGGCGATGCAGGTCTTGAAAAATCCGGCGCAATTCGACGTCATGCTCTGCGAAAACATGTTCGGAGATATTTTGAGCGATGAAGTCGCCGCGGCGACAGGATCACTGGGCCTGCTGCCAAGCGCCTCGCTGGCGGAAGGGAGCTTCGGGCTCTACGAACCGAGCGGCGGCTCGGCGCCGGACATTGCCAGCAAGGGTGTGGCGAATCCGATTGCGCAGATTTTAAGTGTGGCCTTAATGTTGGAATACAGCTTTGAAAAACTCGAAGCAGCCAGGGCCATCCGCGACGCCGTCCAACGCGTCATTCGCAAGGGCATCCGCACCGCCGATATTTACACCGAAGGCTGCCGCAAAGTGGGCTCTGCCGAAATGGGCCGGGCCATTCTCTCGGAATTGAATCCCCTCTAAAAAGAGGGGCAGAAAGGTCGCTGCGGCGAGCGCTCCGGGGGGTGTGGCC